>NZ_JBFFKR010000416.1:0-2229 GCF_041555295.1 Ancylomarina sp.
AACGTCATTATAAATTTTATTAAGATACTCTTGTGTAGCTGTTTCATTCTGGGTGGGATAAACAGCAACACATCAGTTTTAAAGTGTGATCGGTAGTGATCGCACTTTTTTTATGCGCCTTTTTCAGCCGGAACACTAAGTAAATCTGTTCTATTTTATGTTTTGGAAGTATATTGTAACCCTTTCATAATATGTTTATTCTTTACTTTGCATAAATCTATATGTCCTGATAAAGGTTCTTTGCTTAATTAAAGGAAATAAATAATGAGGAGAATAAGTAAGCCTATTATTACAATTATAAGTTTATCAATTTTAGCTGCATGCCAGTTTCAACCAGATCCAACTTCTATTTCCCTATCGGGCTGGATCTAATCAAAAAAAAATGGGAAAATTGACAAGACGTATTGGGATTTTACAATTTCTGGGCATTGAAACAGGCTTATAAAATAATAAGGACCACCAAATTGAATGTCCTATCACTTATGAGCTGACGCTGTTGAATACGAATTAAATGAATCATTTATAAAATCAAGCTAATTTATTGCTTTTTATAAGTAAAGCTAGCAAAACCATTATTAAGCTTCAGACTATTCTTTCCTATTAACTCAATAGTGTAAGTTTCATCGTCAACAGATGAGGTGTGATTACCTATGCTTTTAGCTGTAAGAATTAACTGTCCATCTTTTAACGCCCATTTCTGATAAAGAAGGGTGTGCATATTTATTGAACTAGCCGAACCATCTTCATATAATCTAAAACCCTGTACTTCGCTTTCATTTCCGGGTATGGGTTCAACCCATGAACCAATAAAAAGCGCTTTGTCCTCGGACGTGATAGCTGATCCTTCGATATAAATATCATCTTGCAGAATATTAAATTTATATATGCCAGCCATGGTAATAAGAATAAGGAGTAGGGCGATGAGACCTAATGCTTGTTTTAGTCGTTTCGAGTTCATATTTGTGATTCTTAGAGAACAGTTTTTATGTCTGGATAAAAGTAGAGTTCTATGATTGAAATAGCAATGATATAAATTGATGAATTCAAGGAATTATGATTTTTTAAGTTTTACTTCTTATTCCTTTAAATAATTTCCAGTTGGATCGTAAACAAAGGGAATGCTTTCGATTACAGACATCTTCTTCATGTTGTATTAAAAGGCTTGTATAATAGTTAAAATCAAAAGAGGGCTTCCTTTAATGGAAAGCCCCCTAATATTATTCTTGAAATTGATTCTACTCGTATTTTAAAGCTTCCACAGGATTCTGTGTGGCAGCTTTCCAGGTCTGCCAGCTAACAGTTAGTATGGCAATGATTAAGGCCATCACACCAGATATGGCAAATATCCACCAGCTTAATTCAATTCTGTAAGCAAAATTGCTGAGCCAATCTCTGGCAATATAATAGGCAATAGGACATGCAATAAGAAAAGCCACGACTACCCATTGCGTATATTCTTTTATTAATAGCATCAGAATCTCTAGAGAAGTGGAGCCGTTGGCTTTTCGAATACCAATCTCCTTCGTTTTGTGTTGAATGCTAAAAGAAGACAAAGCAAACATTCCTAAGATGGACAGAATAATTGATAGGATTGAGAACAGGGTTAAGGCTCTCATCTCTTTGTATTGGTTGAAGTAGATTTGCTCATACAAATCGTCAACAAACTCATACTTTATAGGATGATCAGGTGCGAGAGCCTGCCATTCCTTTGTTAATATTTGAAGCGCTGCAGCTTTTCTGTTGGGATCAATTTTGGCTATAAATGTACTATTGAACATCTTTTTGGCTGCCAAAACCATTGGTTTTTCCTTAGAGAACATATCCCCATAATGTAAATCACCAATGACCGCAATTACTTTACCCTTTTGAAACATCCTTTCAGATTCAAAGTTAAATTTAAATGATTTTCCAATAGCATCTTCAGGGTTTTGAATACCTAAGACTTTAAGAGCTGATTTATTTAATATGTATTTTTCTTTAAACCCAGGATGTTCTTTGGTGTATTTCTCAAATTCCTTAAGGGTCCCTTTCCAGTTCGGATTCCCAGGATTTATTGCTATAGCTAGCCTTTCCCATCCAATGGATGAAGTAATACCCATATCCAGTGATCCGGCCAGAGGTTTGATATTGAATAGCTTGAAAAAATCTGTTGCGACAGAAAACATATTAAGTTTTTTTTCTACAGATTTATCAACACCTTCCATTTCTACAGGATAAGCGTAAGGCATA
>NZ_JBFFKR010000417.1:0-2211 GCF_041555295.1 Ancylomarina sp.
CATTGATTTATCCTGGAGTTCCCTCTCCAGGATATTTTCAAAACTAAACTTCGAAGCGTATAAGTAGACTTAAAAAAAAGACCTATTTTTAATTAAATATTAAAAATAAACGAAGCAGTAATAACGAATGTTAGAGGATACTCAAAATATTACAAAACAAATACGAGAAGGCAATCTGAAGGAATTCGAAAGAGTTTTCAAAGAATTTTATCCACAACTATGTCTTTACGCACTTCGCTTTGTTAAAACGAAAGATCTATCGGAAGAAATTGTTCAGAATCTCTTTTGTCAGATTTGGGAAAACAGAAAAGAATTAAATATTCATACTTCGATAAAAGCATATTTATACCGATCGACATATCACAACGCCCTACAAGTTTTAAGAAAAATGGGCAGTCATAACAGGTACAAAGAATACATAAAACACCATTTTGATGAAAATGATTCTTCAACTAATACACTTGAAGAGAAAGAAATTAACAAAATTGTACAACAGACGCTTTCCTCATTACCACAACGGTGTGGCACCATTTTTAAGATGAGTCGTTTTGAAGGATTAAAATATCAGGAAATAGCTCAAAAGCTCTCCATTTCGATAAAAACGGTTGAAGCGAATATGGGAAAAGCACTTAAGGTATTTCGACACAATTTAAAAGATTACATATGCTTATTTTAAGCAAACCAATATTTTAAAGAAAACAATTAATAAAGACTATTGCCGCAGTTAAAATTTAAGCTGCCAAAAACAAACAGAATGACAAAAGAATTTTCACATACACTGGATTGGGAGATCATTTCGAAATATTTAAGTGGAGAAATGACAGAATCGGAACTTGAGGTTTTCGAAGCGGAGATGGCAGTAAATCCTAGCTATGCTGAAGCAATAAAAGCTTCTGGAAAAGATTTAACGCTTGCTGATTTATATCTCGCTAACGAAGCATTTGACTCTGAGTATGCTTGGGCGAATGTAAAAAAGAGAATTGTAAGTAAGAAAGATATCACCACACATTTTTCTATTTCAAGACCCTCTCCTCTTAAAGCCTTTTTTAGGCTTGCTGCTTCAATTATAATTTTATTCGGGATTGGGCTTTTGGTTCAAACAACATACACCCATCTATATCCAAACAAGACATTTGTTTGTGAGATAAACGAAGCAAACAAAAGCATAACTCTCGATGATGGTTCTGTGATAACGCTCAACTCAAATTCGAAGCTTATCTATCCTAGAAAATTTAAGACTAATGAGCGTCGAGTAAAATTAATTGGGGAAGCATTTTTTAATATTGCAAAAAATCCCAATAAAGCTTTCATTATTAATGCAAAAGATGCTGAAGTTAAAGTTTTAGGAACATCATTTAATATTAATGCGGCCACGAACAGAGTAGAAGTACTTGTAAAAACAGGAAAAGTTCAATTTTCATCTATCAACAAACCTGATAATAAGTTGATCCTAATTTCTGGTGATTTTGCTAGCTTAAAAGAATCAATACTTGAAAAAACGATAATTCGAGATGATAATTATTTATCGTGGAAAACACGCCAAATGGTTTTTAGAGATACCAAATTAAACGAAGTCGCTAAAGTTCTAAACAGAACCTATCAAGTTCAAATTCGTTTTCAGGAAGCAGAACTTAAGGATTTAGCTCTCAACTCGGATTTCGATCATGAACCACTTGATAATATTTTAAATTACATGTGTGCTCCATTCAACTTGGTATACGAGAAAAATGGCAATCAGATTCTGATTAAAAAGGCGAATTAAAATAGCCTTTAATTCTTATACATAAAGTTTAATGGTATGATCTAACAAGGAGATCATGCCTCAACCTAAACTCTAATCAAAATTAACATGCCCAGTTCCCTTATTCATAGACTCAACAAAATACAGACAAAAGGCATTTTTCTTTTCTTTTGTCTTTTAACGATGAGTATACTAGGCTTAGCACAAAATAAGGGGCTCAATCAAAAAATTTCAATTAGCCTAAAAGAAATCAGTTTAGAAAAGGCCTTAGATTCAATCGCTCGGAAAACAAATACTTACTTTACTTATGATGCCAGTATCCTAATAGACAGACCTCACGTTAATATTCAAGCAAAAGAAGAGATCTTATACAATGTATTAAGACAAATCATTCCTGATACGACTTTAGATTTCCAACTTATAAACAAACAGATTATAATAGTTCCTGCTAAACAAAAAAAGAACCTAGC
>NZ_JBFFKR010000418.1:0-2198 GCF_041555295.1 Ancylomarina sp.
TAGATGAGCTTATAGCTGATATGGAAGAGTTAAGAAAATAATGTCCACTTGGAATTTATATTTTTTTATCAAATAATAAAAATTGTGAGATAAGATTTGAGTGTGCTTTGTCAGCCTGCCGTGAGGCATGCTACCATTGTAACCAAGCTGATAAAAGAAGGATCAGGCTGACTTGATTCTTTTGTTTACTTTTCTCATCTAAGGAGAAAAGTAAAAGCCATGCGGCTTGAGCTTAAGTAAATTAGATATAAAGACGAAAATGAGAAATATGACAATCGAGAAATTAAGAAATATAGAGGGCTTAGATGAGGATAAGCGATTACTAAAAGCCTACAAAAGAATGCAAGCTCTAATTGAGGTTCTTAGTAAAAGGGAAGTACCAGTAGAAATATTGAATATGATTAACTCCGATATTCAAAAAATAAATAACTTTTCGGGTACCCCAATAGAGCTGAGAAAATGCCTGAGAAAAACCTATTCACAAACCCTAAGATTACTCGAAAAGAAATTGGGCTGGGTTATTAGAGACCATTATCGGAATTTGTGGCTGTCTATAGGTGTTGCATTGGGAGTTGCTTTTTCTGCCTCATTCGACAATAATGGTATGGGACTGATTGTTGGAATAGCTGTTGGAATTACAGTTGGTATGAATCTGGATAAAAAAGCTGCCCAATCGGGTAAGCAACTCGATTTATCAGCAAGTAGCTGTTAAGAAAATAGAATGTTTATTGTGAGCCGAGGGATATGAATCCTTCGGTTTTTTTGCAAGACCAAGCAAGAGTAATAAGCTTATGAAAAGGATAGGGAATTATTTAAATGCTTGTTTTTATGATATTTAAAAATCTTTCCTTAACTTGTCTTTATAATACAGTATAAAATTTAATTGATTGTGAAGTTGGTTCTGTAAATACTGCTATAATTATTAAGTGTATATATTGTATTGGTAAGAGTGATGATTGAGATATGATAAGATATTTTTTTTGTAATAATATTAATGTAAGATTGAATTACAAAACTTAGACTTATCATCCGATGAAAAGAAGGCGTGATGTTGGCTAATTTTTCATAGAGATTTCAGCAAAAGGTGTTTGAAACTTATTTCAAAGCTTCTAAATACAGAGCTGAACGATTTCATACAATAATGAAAACAAAGAGAATCATCGCAAAGACAAAAACGATCACATGCAGTCCTCTTAAGGCTGCAATTATCCTGTTCACCTATCTGGTGAAATAAGGAATGCTTTCTCTTATTCCTGATTCGCATTCCGAAAATCCCCAATACAGCATGCTTTTTCTATAACGAACCGAGAGCTCTCATTTTAAGAGGGAAAGCCTTGCAATAGTCTACATACCCCTATCTACAAGCAAATCAATTGTTCTTGATAAATAGATAAGAGCCGTTTAATACCCGACTTATCTCCAATTGAGAAGTGATAACAGCCGAACAAGGAGGCGAATAGGCAGCGTTCTGGCTGAATGTTTTTTTTGAAAGTGGGCAGATGATTGCAAAGGCGCTTCAAAATATGATACAACAATCAGAAGAATGATAGATAGGAGCGAATACCTTATAAAAACAGAGTGATAAAGTTTGATACAGGGGCGAGTCACTAAGCAACAAGACCCGAAAAGATCTCAGTTAAAGGTGAGTGTACCCATGCGATAAGGGTGAAGCGGAACAGAAGCGAGACAAAGTGAGACGAATCGCCTTAATGAGGATGTGAAATAAAGGAGTCGTCTATTCCGATAAGCTAGTGGACTGATGAAATAGGCTAGTCCTTTGTTCCGATAAGCTAGTGGACTGATGAAATAGACGAGTCCTTTGACCCGATAAGCTAGTGGGCTGATGAAATAGACGAGTCGTTTGTCCCGACAAGCTAGTCCAGACACGAAAACGAAATATAAAGACGCCAATACTCTTTAATACTAACTAAATAATTTGCCAATGAATGAACAGCGTATCAGTTGATGATTTCAATCTCAATTGGATAAAACGATTGAGGCAAGTATATAGCAACGGGCCTCAATAGTCGTTTAAAAACGTTCTCAATATGGGAACGTCATTAACTCAAACATTTAATTATGAATGTAAACCAAGAACGTATCTTACGCCAGGCGCAAAATATGTTGCAGTTTAAGCAGACATATAAAGAGATCCTGGATTTAGATCCACTTGCTACCCCAATGTTCGATAGGGTACA
>NZ_JBFFKR010000419.1:0-2181 GCF_041555295.1 Ancylomarina sp.
AAGAATATATACCGTAGCCATGTTTTCAATGTAGGTATCAATAATATAATATTTGCTTAAAGGTGGACTGCCATCTTCATATCTTATGATGAATTTCTCACATTCTTTATCAAAATCAGAAAATTCAAGTGAAAATTCATTCTTGGTGAAGAAACGCTTCATTTTACGTACAGATGATGCTTCGAAGTAGCCTAAAACCTCACAATCATCTTCGCACGAAGAAATATTTCCTTTAATATTTGCAGGTAAGATATCATAAAGGTTCCCGTTGGATTGGTGAATTTCTTTCATGTTTTCCCAGAATGCGTAGTTTTCTTGAGTCGTAGAATAAAGACGCATATCCAGAAGATATGCATGTTCTAATTTAACCTCATGCTTTAAAATTTCGGATGTTAGGAGATGGTTGACCTGTTTTGTAGCTAGACTGGAAGCATCGTGGATATTAATTAGAGGATATTCATTTACAGGATAACATATTGTAGCAGCATTGTCGTAATATTTCTCAACAACTGTATAAGGGGAGTGCCATTCGTAACTCTCTCTATATTCCCATCGAAGATAGTTCCCTTTATTATCTTCATTTGTTGCATCAAAATAGATGCCTACACCTTTTTCCTTTAAATTGTTATCTGTTATAAATGTTTGTTCATCTCCATAAATAGAGTTTATTTCGAATGGAGAATTCATTTTTTCGGGGCGTGATTCATATACTCTTCCAGCTAAGGTTTGTATTTCTATCCAATAGCTAATGCCCACTGTCCCATTAATTTTATTCGATGAATTACGGTAGTTTCCTGCCTCAAATTCGGTTAAAATCTCTGTTTGTCCCAGGTCATCATGTAGAATTACGATTGCATCTTGTTCTGGTTTCAAAGAAAAATCATCTGTAAACTTAACAGTCCTAAATAATTTTACTTCACAAGAACCAATTTCATCCGTAATTTTTCCATCTACGATGAGTATTGAAACATCTTCATCAATTTCAGGATAAAACTTCTCGGTGCAAGAATTTAGTAGCAATACTAATACTGGAAAATAAAGTAATTTTATCTTTAAGCTCATCTAAAGTTAGAGGTTAGTGTTCGCTTAAATGTAATAAATTAATTTATAGATAAATATGATGTGAGTTGGAATAATCATATTAAAATCAAATTGTTATAATAATAAAGCCATCTCTATAATGAAATGGCTCTTGAGGCTTTTGATAAATGGGAGTTTTAAAGAAATCTTCAATAAATCAGTTTTTACTTATTTTTTTTTTAGAATGGTTAAAAATAGACTATTGTTTAATTTTTGAAATAATTAAATTACTATCCTTATTAGCCTTGAATCTAATATTATTCGTAGTTGAATCTTTAATAATTAATAACTCACCTTGGTTCAAGATATAGTCATTCCCCTCATTATTAAAGCCTATTTTTCCTGAATAGAGGTAGATAAATATTTTATTTTGATCATTATTAATAGGGAAGTCTTCTATTTGTTTTTTCAAAAGGACTAATGAGCTTAGCTCACTTTTTGTTTTTCCAGTGGTCATTAAATTAAAATCGGTGCAGACACCAACAGATGAGGTTTGCCAATCACCTTCAAATTCATCAATATCGAATCTTTGTAGCTCTTTTTTATAATGATCCTTGTGAGAGATCTCAATTTGGCCATCCAGAATCATGATTTTTCGAGATACGCTAGGTAGGGATGTGAAATCTGATTTTTTGACTTCAACTATAGCTGTACTTAATCTAAAATCAAAATTCCTTAGTCCATAATCAGCAGTTTCAGGATAGATATAAAGTTGAGTACTGGTTCCACCTGACCAGTTTATGGTATTGAATTTATCAGCACTTATGATTGAGAATGACATAGAATTTTAAGAGTTTTATTTATGATATTTTGTTTCAAACTTAATAATTTGTTTTTCCATTCGCATTCTATTTGGTAAATTAGAAGGTAACAACTCCAAAAATGATCCATGACAAACACAACTCGATGGCGTCGCTTTTTGATTTGGAGGCTTCGCCATATTAATAATCAAACGTTCATTTTAATCTTAAGTGTTCTTATTGGGATTGCTTCTGGCATGACGGCTCTTATTTTAAAAACAGCTGTCTACCGAGGTCGTGAATTTTTATTGGAGGGTATTAATTGGAGCTACCAAAACTATCTATTTTTCCTCTATCCTAT
>NZ_JBFFKR010000420.1:0-2177 GCF_041555295.1 Ancylomarina sp.
ATGGATTTTTCTTTCGCTTTAAGTCTTTGAATTTCGATGTTTTCCTCAATAACCTCTGAAAGGTTAAATTCTATTGCTTGATGTTTGATGCTACCGAGTTGAGATTTAGCCCATTGTAATAGGTTTTCAAGTAGTGAATTCAAATTACGAGCAGATTGGTTTAAATAGCTGTTATATTCTGCAACAGTTTCTACTTCTTTTGATGAAGAGCATTCGTCGTCTATCAAATTTGAAAAACTGAGAATAGCTCCTAAAGGTGACCGTAAGTCGTGAGCAATAATCGAAAAGAATTTATCTTTAGTACTGTTGATCAATTTTAGTTTTTTGTTGGAATCCTCTAGTTTAAGATTAAAGTCTTTTATTGTCTTGTGAGCTCCAGACATTCTTCGCAAAAGGAAGATGATAATAATGAGTATCACAATAGAAATTCCAAAGCTAATAAAGTATTGATTTTTTCTTTGAATTTCTTTATCAAGATTAAGCTGTGATAATTGATTTTGGGCTTTTAGTAAGTCGTTTTCTTTTTCTTTTTTGTCTGTCTCGTACAGCGTCTGCATCTGAATAATCTCCTTTGACTTTTCAGTTTCGCTATAATCATTTCTTAGAGAATCATATTCTGCAAAGGCTTTTTGTGCCAGTTTTAATTTTCCGGTTTCAAAAAAGTATTCGGTCTGTAGTTTAGCTAAATCAAGCTGCTTTATGATTAGGTTTAGTTCTTTAGCTAACGTTTTGGCTTTTGAAAGGAAATTTGCAGCCTTCCCAAATTCTTTCTTCTTAATGTAAACTTTCGTGAGGTATTCGTAATTATAAATGGAATCAATTTTTGAGTTATTTTCTTGTGCTATAGCTAATGATGTGTTTAGAAAATAAATGGCCTGTTCATAATCACCAAGTTCATAGTTAATGGAGCCCAGATTGTGATAATTAGTTGCTAATCCAAATGTTATATCTACTGATTTTTGAAGCTCTAAGGACCTAAGGTAGTAGATCAGGGCTTTATTGTAATCTTTTAGAGCTTCGTAAATTGTACCTAAGTTATTATTAATAATAGACTGAGAGTAAATGTCCTTATTCTCTAAGGCTAATGTCAGTGCTTCGTTTAATTTAGTGAGCGAATTTTCCCATTGCTCATCAGCGCTGTATACATTTGAAATATTAATAAGGGTGTTTAGTCTTAAGTCATTAAAATTGTTTTCTTCAATGATAGTATTGGCATTTAAGAAAGCCTGAAGTGCTTTTTGTAAATTGCCTTGATCCATGTAAATGTTGCCAAGTTGATTAGATGCGAATTCTTCGTTATATGCGATTGCTTCGTGATTTGGGATATCATGTTGTTGAGCAAAACCTATCGCTTTTTTATAATGAAGTATGGTTTTATCAATTTCAGATTTGTCAGCGTAGATTAAGCCAATTAATATATGTGACCTGCTAATAAAATAAGGTTTATCTTGTCTCTCAGCGATTTCAAGTGCAGTATTGTAATGATATAATGATGAATCTAATTGTTTGTTAAATTTGAAGCTATCTCCTAAATTTTGATACGTTCTTATTAATAAACTGTCGTTGGCAATTTTTTTAGAATACTTTAATAGTCGACGAGCATAGAATGAGCTTGAATCAGTATTTGTTTTTTCGTGTTTTTTAAATTGTTCTTGTAAATGGTCAGTAATGGAATCCTTTGTTTTATCATCTGTTGAAAAGCCAAAGCTGGGCCAGCAGAGTAATAAAATTAGGAGTATGGGGGTGTTTAATTTAGACATATATAAGTCTTGGGATATGGTTAAGTTGATATAGTTGTGCATTAAAAATCAATACCTTGAAGCTGTTTTTTTTTATGCCGACTAAAGATATGATTTTCTATACGAAATAGGTTGTAATATCAATAAGAATAGTTCTAAATAGGTTAGTGAGGTAAGAGATTAAGCTTTTTGTTATGACTGAGGTAGATAGGTTGATTTTTGTTCTCGATGTGTTTTATGTACATAAAAAAAAGCCTTGTCGTATTTGACAAGGCTTAGTGTATTTATCCAATCTCCAACATTCTGTTTATTGAGAGCTGAGCTTTTTTTATGATCTCAGGATCTATCTCAACGCGGTATTGCTCATGAAGCAGTGCTTCGTATAAGCCTTGTAGCGTTACTTTTTTCATGGAACTACAGATAACTTTGGGATGAACC
>NZ_JBFFKR010000421.1:0-2176 GCF_041555295.1 Ancylomarina sp.
AAAAGATGAAAAACTGGTTTTTGCAAAAGGATACGGTTACGCTGATGTGGAAAATAAAGTGAAGGTTGAGCCTGATCATTTGTTCCGTATTGCGAGTGTTTCTAAGTTGATTACTGCTACGGCAATAATGAAACTGAAGGAGGAGGGGAAATTGCAATTAAGCGATCGAGTATTTGGAGAGGATGGTATTCTTAATTCTGAAAACTACTTAAATATTCGCGATAAGCGCTCGGAGAGAATAACAGTAGAGCATTTGTTAAGACATACGGCTGGATTTACGAGTCGATATGGTGATCAGATGTTTTTGCCAATAACCATAGCTAAAAGAATGAATGTTCCAGCTCCTGCAAATGCTGAAACCATTATCGAATTTGCTCTTTCGAAACGTTTACATTTTACACCTGGTAGCCGTGGTAGCTATTCTAATCTGGGTTATGTAATTCTTGAAAAGGTTATCGAGGCTTCTTCAGGTAAGCGGTACGAGGCATATGTACAAGAACATATTTTACAACCTGCTGGTATTTTTGATATGCATTTAGGTAAAAACCTACGTGAGGATAAGTTGCCTAATGAGGTTAATTACTACGAGCAATCGAATGCTATTCTTGTTCCAGCCTTTGATGGTTCTGGAGGAAAAGTTCATCGTAGCAATGGTGGAAATAATATTGAAGAACTTGGTGGGGCTGGTGCATGGATTGCTTCTGCAGCAGAATTAATGAAATTCTATGTGGCCATTGACGGTAAAGACAAACAGGCTGATATTCTTTCTAAGGAAAGTATTGAATATATGACCAAACCTAGCCGTAGAGGATTTAGTCCGATAGGATGGAAGGGAACCAGATCAAACGGGACTTGGTGGCGAACTGGTACTCTGGCAGGTAGCTCAGCATTGATGAAACAAAATCCAGATGGATCTACTTGGGTGATTATAACAAATACCTCTTCGTGGAAAGGTTCTGATTTCCCAAAGGAGTTAAGTAAATTAATGAACCGAGTGATGCGCTCTGTTAAGCAATGGCCCGAAACCGATTTGTTTAATTATTTTGAAGCTCAGCCAAGTCTGCTTGTTTTTGATGATGTCTCTGATTTTTTTGATCGAAGCTAAGAATTTCGACTATCAGAATTTAATAATTAAGCACTATTAAGGATGAATATTCTGATTGCTCCCAATGCCTTTAAAGGCAGTCTTTCTGCACTAGAAGTTGCTGAAATTATTCAAAGTAATCTTTTAAAAATTAAACCCGATTTCAACTGTAAATGCTTACCAATTGCAGATGGAGGAGATGGAACGTTTGATGTTTTGTCGGATCATTATTTGGGGATAACACATACTTTTTCTACTACTGATCTTTTAAATAGAAAGATCGAGGCCCCAATATTTCTTACAGAGAATGGTGCTGCAATTATAGAATTGACTCATGTTGCAGGTCTGTCTTTGCTTAAACCCTCTGAATATAAACCCTTACATACTCATACTTTTGGAGTCGGTGATTTAATTCGTTCAGCTCTTGATCTGAATTGTACTAAGATTATTCTTGCTATTGGAGGAAGTGGAACACTTGACATGGGGTTTGGAGCTTTAAGAGCTTTAGGTTTTCGCTTTCTTGATAAAGGTGGGAATGAACTCAGTGGAGGAGGAGGAAACTTGAAAGACATTGTTGAAATCAATTCTCAAAACTTTGATTCCCGACTTCTTCATGTCGATTTTCAAATTGCCTGCGATGTTGATAATTCTTTACTTGGTGAATTTGGTGCGGCTTATGTTTTTGGAAAACAAAAAGGTGCATCAGATGAGGAAATTATTCAATTGCATCAAAATCATCAACATTTTGCTCAATTAATAAAGAAACAATTCCATATTGATATTTCGAAAATAAAGCATGGTGGTGCGGCTGGTGGCATTGCTGCTGCACTTTATGCCTTGAGTGGAGCTAAGCTACGATCGGGTAGTGAATTAATTTTTGATTGTTTAAATATGGATGATGCTCTGTTGAACTGTGATATTTTAATTACAGGTGAAGGGCGAATAGATTCTCAATCATCCTTTGGTAAAGCTCCCTATGTTTTAGCTCAAAAAGCGAAGCTAATGGGAAAACGAGTTATTGCTTTTTGTGGTAGTTCCGAAAACCTATTAAATTCCCCTTTCGATCAAGTGTTCCCTATAAAAAAAGAGTAC
>NZ_JBFFKR010000422.1:0-2174 GCF_041555295.1 Ancylomarina sp.
AACAATTCACTAGTTCGATAAACGTTTCTTATTTCCTTTTTGAAACTTTACTATAATCGGGCTTCCCCTTTAGGAAGCTCAAGTAAAAAGCATTCCATAGAATGAATAAGACCAAAGCGAGTATGGTGTACCACTGGCTCAAAAAACCCGACACAGAATAAATAATAGCAGCAGAAGGTTCATCTTGTGGATAAATCAGGTCTAGTTTCATACCGATAGGGTAATCAGCATTTTCAGGACCTTCTATTTTATAGGTCTTATTTCCCACCTTATAGCTAATTTGGGCATAAGTTTCATAGAACAGTTGCTGTTTAATCTCCTTAATATCAACCACTGTCCCCTGACAATGCTTCCCATTGCTAATCAAATCCCAATTGCCATAAATAGGTGCCAATAATATTAAAAGGTTGATAAATAAATAACGGACTTGTTTCATTTGAGGACGTGTTGGTTAGTAAGGATACTTTAAAAGAAGAGCTCACATCATTAGATGCAAGCTCTCAATTTGTCTTATAATCTATCTATTAAAATCTTTTCAGCATCTTCAATTTTCACATCAGGTATCATACCAATTGATGGAAGCTGTCTGTCAGTAAATCTCTTAATGATTGTATCAATTGTATCCTGACCAACATTGTGCTGACTCAAACGTGTTTTAATACCAATTCGATTGAAGAAATCTTCCGTTTTCACGATAGCCATGGCTTTTCTTTCTTCCTCACTACCTTCGGTAATATTCCAAACTCTTTCAGCATACTGAAGTAACTTCACACTTCGCTTATCCTTAAGATGCTTCATTAAACCTGGAAGAACAATAGCTAACGTCACAGCATGATCTATACCATGGAAAGCTGTCAATTCGTGCCCAATCATATGCGTTGCCCAGTCACTTTGAACACCTGCACCTATCAAACCATTTAAAGCCATAGTCGCCGCCCACATCATGTTGGCATATTCATCGTAATTGGGTGTTTCAGAATCGTAAGCTTTCGTTCCTTCTTCGATTAATGTCATCAACAAACCTTCAGAGAAACGATCTTGCACAGGTGAATTCACTGGGTATGTTAGATATTGCTCCATCACATGAACAAAGGCATCAGCAACCCCATTGGCAATTTGTCTTTTAGGTAAAGAATAAGTCGCCTCAGGATCTAAGATTGAAAACTTAGGGAATAATAAAGGTGAACCAAAAGGTAGTTTCTCTTTGGTTGCCGCTTTGGTAACCACACCTCCACTATTCATTTCAGAACCTGTAGCCGCCAATGTTAAGACTGCTCCCAGATCAATAGCCGATTCTACCCTTGCATGCTTAGCTAAAATATCCCAGGCATCATCACCTTTATAACAAGAAGCTGCAGCAATAAATTTTGTTCCATCAAGAACAGAACCTCCACCCACGGCCAACAGGAAATCAATCTTCTCTGCTTTCACCACTTCAACTGCTTTCATCAAAGTTTCAAAATGTGGGTTTGGCTCAATACCACCAAACTCCTGAACCCTAAAACCATCGAGAGCAGCAATTACCTGATCGTAAACACCATTTTTCTTGATAGAACCTCCACCAAAAGTGATTAAAATATTAGCACCAGCAGGAATGTGCTTCTTCAATTCTGCAATTTTTCCTTTTCCAAAAAGGATATTTACGGGGTTATAGAAATCAAAATTATTCATAATCTGTATATTATTTTTTATTGAATGTCTCATTTAAATTTGAGCCATCAAGTTAAGTTTAATTTCAAGTAATTAAAAACATTATGCAAGACTTAAGTTTTATTTAACAGCTTTTGGTTTCTGTCTCCAGCATGCATTGTCATAAGTTTTTATAATAACAATCAGCAGCGCCCACACACACGGTAATATCGACCTATTTTCAAAGGAAAAGTGATGAGCAAATAAATCTGTCTATAAACATTGCATTTATCATGAAAAAACAATTGTAAAAAAACTATATTGGCCTTCTAAATTTAAATAGAACACAACCAAGGCTAGAAATAGCAATAAAACTAATAACAAACCTTTTAACGAAACATGAAAAAAACATTTTTAACAGCCCTTTTAAGTTTAAGTATTGCCATGCAATTCACTTATGCTCAAGGTGCTTTAGAACAGAAAAACGATCCATTCTTTGGAGAAAGTTGTACCAGTATAATGGTAGGTAAAAAAGCAACAACTGA
>NZ_JBFFKR010000423.1:0-2168 GCF_041555295.1 Ancylomarina sp.
ATTTACATTCACACAAATAAAACAATAATTCATCCGTATTTTAAATAACTTCGTCACATATTTGTTGAGTATCATATAAGTTGTTTTTCAACCACATTATGTATATCCAACAGAAAAATATCAATTTTTATTTGTTTGTAACAGACTGATAATGCGGAAATTGTAGATGTAAATTGATTAGTTTTTATTTTTTTTCGTTTTACTGGGTTACTTTTTGCAAAAAGAAGGAATAAAGAGGTAGATAACATGGATTACACAACAGAAGCAATTCTAGAAGGAATTGGGATGAGCAATAATGATGTATTGAATTACATCTATCGCAAGTTCTTTCCTGATACTTGCAGATTCGTTGAAAATAATAGTGGAACCAGTGAGGACGCACGCGACCTTTTTCAGGAGGCTATTATTGTAATCTTTCGAAAGATGAAGAAAGCACCTATAGTGCTGACTTGTAACTTTAGAACGTATATCTACTCTGTATGCCGACTCTTGTGGTTAAAAAAACTTGAGAAAAGAGATGATAATCTTGACCTTATCAAATCAGACATTGTACTCGACCAACAGGTTGATGATGTAAGTATATCTTACGAGCAAACTGAAAAGTACCGTCTGTATCAGAAGCATTTTAAACGTTTGCCAGCTGATTGTCAGGAAATCATGAGACTTTATCTTGAAAAAGTATCTGCAAAAGAAATTGCAAAAAAAATGGGCTTTGCCGGAGAAGATTACGTGAAATCTAGGAAATATAAGTGCAAGCAAACACTTATAATGAATATTAAAAGCGATAATCAATTTACCGAAGTATGATGGACGAAAAAAACTTTGATCGCATAGATAATTATCTGGACGATCAGCTTAACGAAAATGAAATCTTAGATTTTGAAAAAGATCTAATGGATGATCTTGACTTGGAGATGGAATTAAATCTTCATAACGAGATAAACGAAGCGATTATGGAAGAAGATGTCATGGAGCTTAGAAGCAAACTCGAAGCAATTGATATCCTTACTCCTGATGTAAAACGCAAAGTGAAATTCCAAGGCAAATGGAGGATTGCTGCAGCTTCTATGATTCTTTTTATTGGTATGGCTGGTATATACTCTTTGCTTGGCGACAAAACATATACCAATGAAGAAATATTTAGCAACTACTACAAGCCGTACGGTATTGTGATCAATACACGTTCCGTTTCTGATGCTGATAATACAGATAAAGTTCTGGAACAGGCTCTTCAATCCTATGAGTCTAAGAACTATCGTGCTGCACTATCATTATTCCAAACGATTTTAGATAAAGACAGTACCAATTTAACGAGTAACTTCTATTCGGGTATTTCAAATATTCAAGTACAAGAATATCCTAAAGCGAATAAGAATTTTATTCGGGTATTAAAGCACAAAAATAACCTGTTTATAGAACAATCTGAGTGGTATTTAGGAATTTGCTACCTAATGACTAACGAAAGAGAAAAAGCTAAGGAAACCTATAGTGCCATTGCCAAAGGGAATAGTTTCTACAGAACTAAAGCTAAAGAGATTCTCAATAAGCTGGAATAAATCGATTCGTCATACTATCGTTTATATAATAAGGATTGTTCTCAACAGAACAATCCTTTCTTTTGTATCCAACTTATTGAAATTAGTCTTTTGAATAGCAAATAAACCTCGAATGAGAGGTTTTATCAAACCTTTAATAAAGAATCTTCAGTCGATAATTACTTTCTCCTAAGAGCTTAAAAAGAGAAGGAAGTAGGTTTTTAAAGTATATCTAAGGTTTGTTCTTCAGCCTTTTTAGATCCTGAGCGTTGCCAAACGAAGTAAATACCACCAAACAGAAGAGTCAGTCCCAGAAGTATCAAAATCTTATGAATCATACTAAATTTGAATAAGGTTTCCGTATCACCAATGGCGACATAGCCCGACCAGAAGTAAGGATGCGATTTCAAAGCGTCAGCTGTTTCAATATATTCCAGTTTAGCTTGCTGAAGAGCAACATCCTTAGGAAAACTTTGAGACAAGTACTTATAAAATGAAGACATCAAGGTAGCACCAGATACATCTTCTACAGTCCAAAGTGTCATGATTAAACTTGGGCAACCAGAATAGAAGAAACCACGTGCTAAACTCATGACACCCTCTCCTTTAAGGAATTTACCATCACCCGAATTA
>NZ_JBFFKR010000424.1:0-2165 GCF_041555295.1 Ancylomarina sp.
AATGTAGGCGCCACTTTTCTCATTTTAGATCGAAATGTCTTAAAAGTCAAAAGGTCGGAAGATTTTAACACATCCTCACATCAGCATATCAATAACTCCCGCTGATTTCACAAATTATGGCTGATCGTTACATTCCTAATTTATCATTCTAAACTCATAATTCATAAACCCCACTTTCCAAACCCAAAATCCCTTTTTTTATGGCTTGATGGAGATTTGTGATTTTATTGAGAGCATCGTCACCCATTAATATTTTTTGCCCTGTTAGTATAGCTGGGTTTTCTTCTGCTTTAGCTAAAAAGCTAGTCAGAAAATCTAATCCTTTTAAACTTTGATCCTCAATAGAGATCTTGAGGAAGCCAAGAGAATGCAGTAAACTTTTTAGTTGTTTCGATGAGATTAAATGATTATTGATTTTATTATCCACCCAAGGCAGTGGGTAAGTCAAAGGACTTGTGTTATTACTAAGCACATCGTAATAGATAAATTGCCCACCTTTTTTGAGTACTCGCTTGACTTCGGAGTAGAGTTTCTTTTTATCGGCTACACACATTTGTACATGTTGTGTGATGATCAAATCAAAATGATCAGAAGGGTAGGGTAATTGCGTGGCATCAGCTTGAATAAACACAGTTTTATCTTCGAAACCAGTCAGTTTTGATATAGATTTGGCTGTAGCGATATGCTGTTCAGAATAATCAATACCATTCACCTGACAGCTAAATTTTTCAGCAAGCATTCGACAAGTACCACCCAAACCACAACCTAAATCGAGAACTTGAGAATTACTATCTAGATCAATCTGGGAGAAAAGTTCTTCACTCACAGCTCTTCCGCGTACATGGAATTCATCGTAAGCAGAAGTATGCTTTCTGGTGATATCAGCTTTGCAGATGCCTATTTTTTCTATCGCATCAAGAATCATTTGGTATTGGTTTGCCTTCATCTCACAAAGAAAGTAAAGAATGCTGATATTGAAATCATGGGTATTTCTATCTCGATCTATTTTTCTTACTTTTAGGTCTTGTAAATAGAAAAAGAGATTCAAGAGCGAGTCTCTCATTTTAAAATTCTTATCCGATTATGAAGATCATATCCTATAATTTAAATGGCATACGTGCCGCTATTAGTAAAGATTTGGTTGGCTGGTTAAAGTCCGAAAATCCAGATATCCTATGCATTCAGGAAACCAAGGCTCAGCCAGAGCAAATCGAATCTCATCTTTTTGAGGAACTGGGTTACCATTGCTACTGGCATTCGGCTGTAAAGAAGGGCTACTCAGGTGTGGGTATCCTAACTAAGATAAAGCCGAATAAGATATATATCGGCGTTGACAATGAAGATTTCGACGTGGAAGGACGCGCTATTCGTGCCGATTTCGATGGCTTTTCAGTGATGTCAACCTATCATCCTTCTGGTACAACAGGGGGGATTCGTCAGGATTATAAAATGGGTTGGTTGAACTTCTTTCATGGCTACGTTCAGGAATTGAAGAAGGAGATTCCTAACTTGATTATTGCTGGTGATTACAATATTTGTCACAAGCCTATTGATATCAACAAGCCAGAAAAGAAGAAGGGCGTATCGGGTTTCCTACCTGAAGAACGTGAGTGGGTATCTGAATTTATTGCCTCTGGTTTTATCGATAGTTTTAGAGTATTCGATCAGTCAGCAGACAAGTATTCGTGGTGGAGCTACAGAGCAGGTTCTCGTGGCAAAAACCTTGGCTGGCGCATTGATTACAATATGGTGAGCGAAAGCTTGCGAGAGAGGCTAAAAGGCGCTTCAATTCTTGCTGATGTGGTACACTCAGATCATTGTCCAGTGGTGGTTGAGATTGATTAAGAATTAACCGTTGTAATAAAATATAAAAGCCGTCAGAATATTTATTCTGGCGGCTTTTGCTGTTCTAATGGTATTAATTCAATTTATCCTCATTCCACTTTCGTGGATTGTTCAAAATGTATTCTGATATCCTATCAAATGCCCTGTTGTTTCGGATGATGTGTTCCCAATAATTCCGCTGCCATAATCGTTTATTGAATTGGTTCCAATTTTTGGTTTCTATTCCTTTA
The DNA here is from genome assembly GCF_041555295.1 of Ancylomarina sp. Lineage (NCBI taxonomy): Bacteria > Pseudomonadati > Bacteroidota > Bacteroidia > Marinilabiliales > Marinifilaceae > Ancylomarina > Ancylomarina sp. The sequence continues at coordinate 2,076 of NZ_JBFFKR010000424.1, forward strand.
ATATATTCGACGCTGGTTATCGATTTAAACGCCCCTATAATATCTCCTACGGTCGGTTGTATTTTCGTTTGGGGTAATCCCGTTGGGGCA
>NZ_JBFFKR010000425.1:0-2154 GCF_041555295.1 Ancylomarina sp.
GGGTTCAAATCAAGAGGTTATTGTGTCAATATATTCTATCTTCATATTTAATTAAAGAAGTCACTTTTTTTTTTAAATTTATGATCTCTAACGCAAAGGTTTTCGGTAATTTGAATAATCTTTACTGTTACTTATGAATTAACGAATTAAATCATACCTAATACTTATACAACACACAATCTTATGAATTTTTCTTATCTGATTTATGAAGAAAGGGATGAGGTTGGTATTCTGACTTTGAACCGTCCGAACGCCTTAAACGCTCTCAATAATGAAGTCTTTGATGAATTACAGTCTTTTCTTGATTCGTTTAAACAGTCAAATAATGTTAGAGTTTTAATTATTACTGGTGCAGGAAAAGCTTTTGTTGCTGGTGCTGACATTAAAGCATTCCAAGATATGACTGTTCATGAAGGCTATGATTTTTCAGAGAAAGGTAAATCTGTATTTCGAAATATAGCTCAGCTACCTATTCCTGTTATTGCAGCAATCAATGGTTTTGCTCTTGGTGGTGGCCTGGAGTTAGCTTTAGCATGTGATATTCGTGTGGCCAATAAGGATACTCGACTAGGATTACCAGAAGCGTCTTTAGGTTTAATACCTGGATTTAATGGTACAGTTGAAGCCTTGAAACAAGTTGGATTAGGTCATGCTATGTATCTAATGATGACTGCCGGAGGTATTAAGGCGACTGAAGCTTATGACTTGGGATTGGTTCAACAATTAGCTGAGGCAGATCAGGTTCTTGATCAAGCCATTGATATGGCCAAGAAGATTGCAAAGAATAGCCCGAATGCACTTCGTTTATTAAAAACAGTTCTACGTGAAGGGAAAGAAATGACTCGCACTGATGCTGAAGCAATGGAATCCAGAGAATTCGGAAACCTATTTCAAGCAGATCAAGCTGAAAGAGTTGAAGGCGTTAACGCATTTATTGAGAAACGTAAACCAAACTGGAAATAATCACAGGCTTTTAGATTTGCAATTGTAAATTCAATATCTAAAATCCAAAATCAAAATAACAAAATGAACTACATTAATAAATATACAAACATAAGTCTATTAGGTGCTGCAGGTAAAATGGGAAGCGGTATTATGGCTCTTTTAGCATTCGAAGTTGGAAAACTTAAGATAGGTGCTAAACGCGAAGAGAGTTTCGTGATTAATGCGATTGATGTTTCTCCTGAAGCTTTAGAAGGACTTTTGAAATATTTGAAATCTCAGTTATTAAAATCAGGTGAGAAAAATATCGTAGAGCTTAGAGAGTGGTATAAAGATTCAGCTGAGCTAGTAGAAAATAAGCAGGTGATTGAAGCTTATGCCAACGATGTGATGGCAATGATCAAAACAAGCACACGTATTGAAACGGCTTACGATTCTCAGCTTGTTTTTGAAGCAATTAAAGAAGATAAAGGCTTAAAAGTGAAGTTGTTTTCACAGATTAAGCAGAACAATCCTGATACATGGTTTCTAAGTAATACTTCATCTATTCCTTTAGGCGAGATTGATAAAGAAGCCGGACTAAATGGTGATATCGTTGGTTTCCATTTCTATAACCCACCAGTAATTCAGAAATTGCTTGAAGTTATTCCAGTAGAAAATATCAATCCTGATTTGATTAAGTTTTCTGAAGAGTTAGCTAAATCGATGAGAAAGATTGTTGTTTATTCTAGTGATGTGGCTGGTTTTATTGGTAATGGTCATTTTATGCGTGATGCTTTATTTGCATTGGATCAAGCTAAAGGTATGACAAATGAGATTTCTTTGGCAGATGCAATTTATCGTGTTGACACAGTAAGTCGTGATTTATTACTTCGCCCAATGGGTATCTATCAATTGATGGATTATGTAGGAGTTGATGTGATGTGTTTCATTCTTAAGAGTATGCAAGCTGCTTTCCCACAAGAAAAATTATCTCATGAAATCTTGAGCCAATACATCGATCTTGGTGTTACAGGTGGCCAGTATTCTGATGGTTCTCAGAAAGATGGTTTCTTTCAGTATGAGAAAGGAAAAATCGTTTCGGTATATGATATAGATGCAAAAGCATATAAGGCTATTGCAGATGTGAAAATTTCTAATGAGGCTTATTTCACTCCTCAACCTACTGAGAAGTTGAATTGGAAGACTGTGATTCGTGAAAGAGAAAGAGAA
>NZ_JBFFKR010000426.1:0-2137 GCF_041555295.1 Ancylomarina sp.
ATACATAATGATTTGAAGCACGTTCCCACAAATGGGAGTGTACTTGAGATTGTTTAAACTGTGTTCCGCTGATTTTGCCTACTCGTTCGGCAAAGTTTTGTGAAATTCTAATAATAAATTTGCTTTAATTTCGCATTGTTTTATTCAATATCTAGATTAAGAGTAATTTGTAGTTTAGTTTCAGGTCTTAAATCTTAAAGATCTAATTGTTTTACTTAGGGATTGTAGTGGAAATCTAGCAGCCAAATTGGCTTTGTGCAATGGGACGAGTAAGGCGACTGACAGTATGTAGGATAACCCTATTTTGAACTTGATCTAGAAAAACGCTCAAGCTTGACTTCTTCGTCGACTTCAGCTTCTGGGTTTTCCAATAATTCAAGCATTTGTTCAGAGAAATAAGGGGCTAGCATAACTCCCTTGGTTCCAAGTCCATTGAATATTGCTAAACGATCGTTTTGAGGATGAATACCCAGAATCGGTCGTCTATCTTTCACAGTCGGTCTTACACCAGCCCAATGATTCAGAATGGTATAGTCTGTATCAATCAGTTTATCCAGTTTGGTGAGAAGTTCTGATTTGCCTTCTTCACTGGTATCTTCATCAATAGTATCCCATTGATAGGTTGCCCCAACTTTAAAGTGATGATTTCCGGTAGGAAGAACGAATAAGTTTTTATTCAGGATATAATCTTCACACAAAGATTTAGCTTCAATTTCTATCAATTCTCCTTTGGTGAGATAAAAACTATCAGCAGGAAAAAGAGCATTTTTAGCATCCTGATACCCTCTGCAGAATATGATTTTTTCAGCAGAAAGATCTTTCCATTGTACATATCTATCCGTAAATGTGACATCATCAATTTTTAGGTGATCTTCGATGAGATAACTGTGCTGTTTAAAGAAAGTACGCATGGCTCGAATCAATAGGCTCAAATTGCAAGAGCCTGTTTGCATGAGTGCGCCGTAATGCTCAATCGCTTTAAAACCTTCCAGTTTCAGATCCTTATCGATTCGATCAATATAATGATTCATTTTACCTTGATCGATTCGCTTTTCCCACATCGGAATATCTTGCTCTGCTAAAGGTTTGATCATCTGTTTTTGTTCGATGAATTTTATCGAAAGCAATTCCTCCATCTCCGAATAAGTCTCATACATTTTAGGAAATAAGCTGTCTACCATCCAACTTTTTGTGAGACGTTTAAAGACAAGAGGATTAATGAGTCCTGCTGCAATCTCTGAAGCAGATTTTTGAGTCGGGTCGGCAATGATTTTAAATGGGATTTTATTTTGATGCATTTGATAGGCCAGAAGGGTACCTGCTAAACCTTGTCCTACAATAATATATTTGGTCATTTTTTTTAGCTTGATTTATTCAAATATAAGGAATCTTGTTTTCGAAATATAGCTGATGAATTGCTTCTTCCTTATTTAGATTGGGAGATTGCATCGTTATCCTGACGTTGAGAGAATAGGCTTTTCACCTTAATTGCTTATTTTTTTACCCTTTTTGAAAAAAATGTCACCCTTTATTTATGGGGATTGAAGATATCTTTGAGCAACAAGTTAGGACTTTGAAGAAGTAATTTAAAAGCAACTTAAAGAACAATAAATCTACTTTTAACTTGAGTTCAATTTTTAGTAAGAAAATTAGTAATATAGAGGTACTAAACAGTAGGATTTTTAATTCGGCAGTTTCAAAAAAATATACTGAATAAAGACGACTCTTTTTTAGCTCTGAAAAAAATATTTTAAAAAGATTAAACTATTAGAATTATGGCAAGCACCCGAAGATCATTCCTAGGTAATTTGGCTCTTGGAGCTGGAGTTCTTGTAGCAGCGCCCCTGGCAGCTTGCTCAAGCACTAAAGATGAAAGTAATTTGGCTCATATTAAAGCTGCGGCATCAAGAAACCCATCAATGAGTTTCAATATGTGTGGCTATGCGGCTCCAAAACTCGATACGGTTCGTGTTGGATTCGTAGGTATTGGCGATCGTGGTTCAGGGGCTGTAAAGCGCATGACTTATATCGAAGGTGTTGAGGTTACAGCACTTTGTGATATCAGACAGGCTGCTGTTGATGGAGGACAGAAGATTCTTTCTGATGCGGGTTTACCAAAGGCTAAAGAATTTGTTGG
>NZ_JBFFKR010000427.1:0-2134 GCF_041555295.1 Ancylomarina sp.
ACCTAACTATAAGGATGCTACAGCCAAAATGCAAGAAGCTGAATATATGGCAACTCTAAAAGTTATTATCGAGCATATCCCTGTAAACTCCGCAAAATATAGCTTTAGTGCCGAATTCTTTCAAGATCAGGTTACGCAATACATCACCAATAATATCAGACGTAAATTTGTGCGTTTCTACACGCCCAAACAAGCTGAAATGGAAAAATTAGAATACCCCGATCACGTGATTGCTATGCGTTTCGAAGATTTTGTTGTGGGGGAAACACACGATACTGATATCGAGAAGGAAGTCATCAGTGCTGATAGTGTTGAAGTTGGTTCCACAAAACTTAAAAATGGTGAAACCATTAAGGTTTATAATAAGGTAAAAGCCAAACTATATGTTCATAAACGTGAGGTTATCTCTAAAGGCCTGCTTTCCTTACATATTGAAGAATTAGACAGCAAGCGAATCATCAATACCAAACAATTGGGTGGCCAGTATGTTTGGTATAGCGAATGGGGCCACTTTAATGGTGACGAAAGAGCCTTAACTAAAGAAGAACTCAAAATTTGCGATAGTGAACCAATTCTTCCACCTGCAAGACAAGATTTATTTGTGGAATTCACAAAGCCGATCTATACTCAACTCACCAATGAGTTGAAACGATTCTATAACCGATACTAATTCGTTTGCATGTAACAAGAGCGTAAAATAAATACAAAAGCAAAGGCTATCCGTTAAGAGATAGCCTTTCTTGTTGTTATTCTGATGTAAATATATCCCGTCGCAACAGGTTCATTTCTTTAATTGGCTTCTATCCGTGCGACGGATTTACATGATGCAAATAACCCGAGGCAGCAGTTACTCCGTAACTTTACCTCGGGCTAATAGGATTCGAGCCCTTTGGGCTCAATGCTTTTCAGTGAATTAGTATGTCCTTACAAGTAGTTATTCTTAAACAATAGAATGTCTATTCCTACTAGAATCCTATACCTTACATTTGAAGGATGCAGAATTATTATTAAGAATGGGCGGATTTGTCAGCCTGCCGTTAGGCGTGAGCTTGATGCTAATACAGATATTTAAAAAGGGTTCTGCCCCCCTATAGAAGGTTCATGTATAGAACACAAAAGAGAAACTATCCAAAAATATAACTGTCATACACAAGCATGCCCTTTATAATTCATAACTCATCATTATTAATTCTATCAATCCTCCCACGGTACCAAAGCCGAAGGATAATAATTAATTCCCATGTGTTCAAAACGAGTCTTCTGTTTGCCTAGACGCGTCTTGTATTCATCCCACGATTTATCTGCGTGATTCGACCAACCCAATTCGGCATAGCCTGGCAAACGTGGGAAAACCAGATATTCAATATCATCAATGGTTTCAACCGTTTCGGTCCAAAGAGGCGCTTCTATTCCGATAATATCCTTTTTATTGATGTCTTCCACATTGCTTTCTAAAGTCCAGTTGTAAGCATCATCAACTTCGGTATAACCCGCCCAGTGTAAACCTAAAGGACAAATCGAATCGTACTGAATATCCATATAGGCTCTCTTGGCTGGCGACATAATGATCTTCACATTCTGTTTCACCGCATCCAAAGCCGTTTTTGTTCTGGTATGCCAAAATTGTGCAATGGTATTATCCTTGAGATTGGCTGCAGAAATATCGGCCCAGCCCATCATCTTTTTACCATGAGCATTCACAATATCCTGAGCTCTGTTTACAAACTTGATGTAATCTTTTTTCTTTGTTGCATTCGATTCGTCACCTCCAATATGAATATACTCACCTGGAGTAATCGCTGCAAGTTCACCAATCACATCATCAATAAATTTGTAGGTAATCTCCTTATTGGCATCCAATGTACTAAAACCCACTTCTGTTCCGGTATACAATTCTCTGGCTTTACCATCAGCATTTAATTCCGCATAGGAAGCTAAAGCTGCATTGGTATGTCCTGGCATATCAATTTCAGGAATGACAGTGATATAACGATCTTGTGCATACTTTACAATCTCGGTATATTCAGCTTGCGTATAGAATCCACCTTTGCCACCATCCACTTGGGTACTTCCACCATGTGCGGTTAAATTAGGCCAACTTTTTATCTCAATTCGCCAGCCCTGATCATCTGTC
>NZ_JBFFKR010000428.1:0-2132 GCF_041555295.1 Ancylomarina sp.
TGGTGGAGAAGCAACATCAACTGGTACCGATTTTGTAAAAGAAGATTTTTACTGGGGACGACGCGGACCTTCAGTTCATCTGTCGTACACAGTGCCTGAAGAGACTGGTGACATTCGTTGGTTTTATAATGAGATAGAAGTTCCAGAAGGAAACGATGTCGTTGGTTCGTATTATATGGCGAATGGTTTTGGTGAAGGTTATTTCGGTATTCAGGTTAATTCTGAAATAGAACGAAGAATTCTTTTTTCGGTTTGGAGCCCATATGTAACAGACAATCCTAATGATATTCCTGAAGATGAGAAAATTAAGTTATTGAAAAAAGGAGATGAGGTAAAAATAGGTGAATTTGGTGACGAAGGATCTGGTGGACAAAGCTACAAGGTATATAATTGGAAAGCCGAACATAAATACCGCTTTCTTTTAGGTGCAAAACCTGGTGTCGATAACTCGACAGATTACACTGCTTATTTTTATGCACCAGAAATAGGGAAATGGGAGCTTATCGCAAGTTTCAGACGTCCAAAAACCTCAACTTATATTACTCGTCCTCATTCATTTCTTGAGAATTTCATGACCGAAATGGGACAGTTTACTCGTAAGGCTACCTATAAAAATCAATGGCTTAGAAATGCAGATGGGAAATGGTTTGAGATGACTGAAGCGAAGTTTACTGCAGATGCGACCGCTCGTAAAAATTCACGATTGGATTATGCTGGAGGTTCAGAAGGATCACATTTCTTTTTGAAAAATTGTGGATTTTTCAGTGATAGAACAACGATAGACTCATTTTTTAAAAGAAATGAATTGGGAGTAGAACCTGATATCGACTTTGAGAAACTCCCATAGATATTTGAGTAGTTAGACTAAATTTGGTTAGTAAATAGAGGAGATGAAATCGTAGAATAGGTTTGGTAAATGGCTTTGGGTTGACTCTCCTCTTTTTTTAGTTTTATAAAGAATACTAGTGGTAAAAGCTGACTTTTAGAGTCAGCTTTACGCCATTAAATGAAATAGTAATAAGATTTGATACGGTGAGTTTTAAAAGTAAGATCATAGGTTTAATCGTAGTTGTTATTCTTGTTTTGGTTTATCGTTCAATTGAAAAGATGGATGCTTATGCCTCAATGGATTCCTATTGTATAAGTTGTCATGTGCACACCCAAGCAGATCAATCCTGGCTCGTATCCTCACATTATAAGACGGAATCGGGCGAACAAATCCATTGCATTGACTGCCATCTTCCTCCTAAAGAAAGTACCGATTATTGGCCTGAGAAAATTAAAGCAGGGAGTAAAGATCTATTTGCCTATTATTTTAAAGATCATGATAAAATCAACTGGGAAGAGAAATCGGAAATTGGAAATGCGATTCGGTTCACACCAAAATCATCTTGCATCAATTGTCACCAAAACTTATTCCCATACAGTATTTCCGAAAAGGGTAAAAAAGCACATTTGTATTACCGACGAAATGAGGCTGATTTGCATTGTATCAATTGCCATAAAGGGGTCGGTCATGGGAGTCACAAAGCCATGTATGAGCAAAATACGTCATTTTTAAAACGTCAGGAGATTAATGAACCTATTCATACTAAGTCAACAAAAATAGAGGGATTTAAAAACTATATTGAAACTATTCCCGACTCATCGATTTCTTTTGAAATGATTGCTATCCCATCAGGCTTTTTCGAAATGGAAATGTATGCTGATAATAATTTTATGAATAAGCCTATTAGTAGCAAGCAAGTTAAGTTATCGCCATTTTTCATGGGAAAAGTTGAATTGACTTGGGATGCTTATCGGACTTTTTTAATGGATGTGGAATCAGAGGGGCGTGCACATGATAGTAAGGTAGAAGATGATTTGGATGTTATCTCAGGAGCGACACCACCTTGGGGTGATCCTTCACAGGGATGGGGAATGGGACAAAGGCCAGCTATCAGCATGACTTGGCAAGCAGCGACGACCTATTGCCGATGGTTATCGAAGAAAACAGGAAAAACATACCGTTTACCCACTGAAGCAGAATGGGAATATGCCTGTGGAGCAAATTCTAAGCCCATACATAAATTACCTGATGAGGAGATAGATAGTCAGTTTATTTATAGAGCTAATTCGAAAGGAAAAACACA
>NZ_JBFFKR010000429.1:0-2119 GCF_041555295.1 Ancylomarina sp.
AGATCAACTGCCACATCCAAAACCTCACCTTCGATACAACGCAATAGCTTCGATTGCGTATAGGGGGGCCTCTGAAAGTGCAAACCTCTCAATACCCCTTTCGTTGATTTGGACTCATTGTCCTGAATAAAATCGATCTTCCCAATATGTTCTTCAAAGGCCTTCTGATTGAAAGACTCAAAAAAATAGCCTCTATCATCCCCAAAAACCTTGGGTTCGATTATGAAGACATCGGGTATATTTGTTTTTATATAATTCATTTTTTTTCTTATTCACAAACGTCTAACAGCTTCTTATAACTCACTCTGTAAGATCAACAAGAAACTAAGATTAAAATAATTCAACCACTAATTAGCACTAATGAACACTAATTAAACATTTACAAAATTACTCTCTTGTATCCTAAGCTACCGGATCCAAAGTTAACTAGTAAGCCTACTTTCTTGTCTGTAGCTTTCATATAATTCATTAATTGTGCCATATGATTATCATCGAGTGATTTCACAACTTTCAGTTCAACTATTATCTCATTATAACACAAAAAATCAGCATAATACTTCTTGTCCAATATTATTCCTTTGTAATTTATTTCAATTTGACATTCTCTAATATGATCTATATCTGATTTAATAAACTCAATCTCCAGGGCTTCTTGATAAACTCCCTCTAGAAACCCAGGGCCTAATTCAGAGTGAACAGCCATACATAAACCTACTATATCATAACATTCCTGTTTATAAGTATTATCTCTATCTGATTTCATTTTTTTTAAAATTAGTGATAATCAGTGTTAATTAGTGGTTAGAAAATAATTGTTTATTTCTCTGTAATTAACTTCAATAAGTACTCACCGTAGCCACTCTTGCTAAGAGGCTCTGCTAATTTTTGCACTTGTTCCGCTGTGATGTAGCCCATCTTATAAGCGATCTCCTCCAAACAAGCAATCTTTAAACCTTGTCGTGTTTCGACCGTTTCGATAAACTGGCCAGCGTCCAATAAGGATTTGTGAGTTCCCGTATCTAACCAGGCATACCCACGTCCCATCAACTCTACTTTTAGTTTGCCTCTATCCAAATATTCCTGATTCACCGAAGTAATCTCCAATTCTCCACGCGCAGATGGCTTCATTTCTTTGGCGATTTGAATCACATCATTGGTATAAAAGTACAAACCAATCACCGCATAGTTTGATAAGGGTTTCTCAGGCTTCTCTATAATAGACGTCACATTCCCCTTTTCATCAAAGCCTGCCACACCATATCGCTCCGGATCATTCACGTAATAACCAAAGACAGTCGAGTCTCCATTCTGTTCTACATTATGTCGCGCCTGGTGTAAAAGCTCTGTAAAGCCATGACCGTAAAAGATATTATCGCCCAAAACCATACAAACCGAGTCATCTCCTATAAAGTCCTCCCCTAAGATAAAAGCCTGTGCCAGACCATCCGGACTGGGCTGCTCCTTATAGGAAAGTTTCAATCCTAAATCTTCACCAGTACCCAATAGTTTGATAAAATTGGGTAGGTCTTCAGGGGTTGATATGATTAAGATTTCCTGAATACCCGCCAGCATCAAAACGGAGAGCGGGTAATAGATCATCGGTTTATCGTAAATGGGTAAAAGCTGTTTCGACACCCCTTTGGTTATGGGATATAGACGTGTTCCTGATCCACCTGCTAGTATGATTCCTTTCATGTTTAAACGTTTTCTTATGTCTAAACAAATATAAGGAAAATTCAAGATCAAAAGAGATCAAGGTTAAAGGTTAAAGTGAAATAAGGTTAAAGGAAATTTAAGGATAAAGAAAGGAAAAGTAAAAAAGTCGAAACCCCGAAGTCACGGGGGAAAAGTCCAAGGGGCAAAATGAATACAGTTATCGGCTATCAGTTATCAATACTGAGACCTTTAGACACTATCGACTTTTGGACTCTATTTATTAAACCACAGATTAACACTAATGATCACTAATTTTAAGAAAATATTTGTCACTGGTCACTAGACAATAGCGGTGCATCGAGCGTTCTTCGGAGCATATGACTCCTTAACACTTTAAACCTTTGAATTACACTTAAACCACTATCATATTAACGAGCCTGCAAGTAAATGACACAGATGAAAA
>NZ_JBFFKR010000430.1:0-2098 GCF_041555295.1 Ancylomarina sp.
ACCCAAGGTTCGTGCCATGAAACTGATTGAGAAATATGAGGTGACTAAGCGAGGTTTGTTTTCTGCTGCCGTGGGTTATATAACGCCTGAAGCCGATTTCGATTTCAATGTTGTGATTCGCAGCATACAATATAATGCCAATGATGATTATCTTTCATTCATGGTCGGTGGTGCCATAACCATGCAATCTGATCCCGAAAAGGAATATGAGGAATGTCTGTTGAAAGCTAAGGCGATTAAGCAGGTACTTGGAAGTAAATAATATATACTTTTGATTCTCTCGAATCGATAACTACTAATGAGAACTGAAATGCTACGAAAACTGATCCGTCATATTGAAAAAGAAGAGCTCTTCGGTAGAAATGAAAAACTACTGGTTACTGTTAGTGGCGGACTCGATTCAGTGGTTTTGCTTCACCTTCTGCACAAAATGGAGCTGAAGTGCATTATTGCGCATTGTAATTTTCGATTGAGAGCTGAGGATTCTGATGGTGATGCGATTTTTGTCGAGGAGTTGGCTGAAAAATATGATTTCCCTTTTTGTACGACAGCGTTTGATACGACCGAGTATGCTAAAGAAAAGGCGATTTCCATTGAGATGGCTGCACGCGATTTACGATATGAATGGTTTGAAAGTATACGTCAGGCACACCAGTGCCAGTATATACTTACCGGTCATCATGCTGATGATGTAATTGAAACGGTTTTAATCAATCTGGCACGCGGAACAGGTATTCATGGCCTAACAGGAATAAAAGCAAAAAAGAACCGTTTAATTCGTCCTTTACTACCTTTTTCAAGGGAAGAGTTAAAAGCTTATGCCGACGAGAACACATTAAGCTATCGAGAGGATTATACCAATGCTCAAACCGATTTTGTGAGGAATAAAATTCGCCATCAAATTATTCCAGTACTACAAGAAATCAATCCCAGTATTCAAAAGACAATGAATGAGAATGTGGCTAGATTTTCAGACGTTGAACTGATCTATAATAATGAGATTGAAAATAAGAGATTGAGTTTTATCAATCATGAAGATGATCGCTTGTTGATCTCAGTTTCAGAATTGAAAAAACTACCAGCGCAAAAATCACATTTGTTTGAGTTTTTAAAACCTTATGGTTTCCACTCAAGAGAGGTGCTTAATATTATTGATTCTTTAGATTCTATTTCAGGGAAACTGTTTTATTCTGAAAAGTATCAGCTTCTGCGTGACCGAGAGTATTTGGTTTTGACTAAAAGGGAAGAAAAAGAGACAGGCGAATATGAGCTTTCTGAGAATGGACATCTTGAAATCAAAGAAAAGAGTTTTCATTGTGAGATTTTTGAACGAACAGCTGATTTCAAATTTTCTACAAATCCACAGATTGCTTGCTTTGATGCTGATAAACTGAGCTTCCCTCTGAAGTTACGTAAATGGCAAGAAGGTGATGTTTTCCATCCCATTGGCATGAAAGGGCGTAAGAAAGTATCCGATTATTTTATCGATAATAAATTTTCCTTGACCGATAAAGAGAATGCTTGGCTTCTCGTTTCGGGGGATGATATTATTTGGCTTGTTGGGCACAGAATGGATGATCGTTTTAAAATAATAAAGACGACGCAGTCTATTTGTGAAATTAGGATTAGCGAGGATTAATTCCGTTGTTTTTGTAAATTGGGCATGCAATTTTATGGCTAACCTAAAACTCAAACAATGAACAAAAGAATTTACTTAGGACTATTATTGATCTTTATCTCAGTAGCCGGTCTTAATGCCCAAACTCAGGAACCCATTCGGGAAGAGCTGAAAGATCTCAAGAAATACAATTCGAATTTGGATCATAGAATGGATCGCCTTCAAAAAATGGTGGATGATCTAATTTGGTTTGAAAGAGTAGGAGATGTCGCTCATATAGATAAGCTATATATTTATGGACCTCCAAAATGGAAAGAGAAGAATCCGACTGCTAAAGGTGCAGGGAATCCGGTCAAGTTTTGGACTTATACTTTTATCCCTAAAAATATTAATCCTGATAAGAAATACCCCTTAATTGTTTTGCCACATGGTGGAGTTCATGGCGATTTCACAACTTATTATACTCACATCATACGAGAG
>NZ_JBFFKR010000431.1:0-2094 GCF_041555295.1 Ancylomarina sp.
ACCATGAATTAGTCGCAAATGTGATGGTGCGATTGGTTTAAGTAATTGAACTCATTGTTATGTTGAGCCCTTTACAAAAAAAACGAATATCAGCCTAAGCCAATATCCGTTTTAAGTTTCAGGTATCTATCCACTGCCTTATATTGTCTTCCAGCCAGGAATGCCATTGGATCGAGATTATAAAATAACTCACACCCCGATAAGAAGAAATATAAAACCAGCCAACGCCGCAAAGATAGTAAAAAGAAGTTAGTGGGGAAGGTGATTTGTTTTCATTATTTATCGACCAATTAAGCATTTATTTTTGTTAGTCTTAAGATCTTCTTTTTCTCTTAAATCCGTTTGATCCAATGAATAATGGGTTGTTCGAAAAAGTCAAATGAAAATCAAGAATTGGTGTGTCTTCTCGATGATGATTCCGTCTTTTCTCATGCTTTAGAACTTTGGTTCGAAGTTCAAGGCTATCGCATAAAAGTTTTTCACAAGGCCTATTCTTTTTTTTTAAAAGGATTAAAGTATTGTCAACCCGATTTTGTGATCATGGACTTTGCATTAAACGAGAATTATGAAGGTTTAAAAACGGGGGCTGATGTTGCCGGAAGGATCTCCCTACGGTCATATTAAGTGCTCAGCATAATATTCAAGTGGTAGTTGATCTGTTTGCGATGCATATTGTTGGTTATGTGTTGAAAGACAATTGTTCCCATATGAATTTGAAACAGATTCATAGGAATTTAAAAGAAATGACAGCCCTACGAAAAGAGATCATAGAATTAAAAATAAACTCTAAAATAAGATTAAAGAAAATAGGCTTAGTTGTTGGATTTTTAATCAAGTGCTGGGCAGTTTATACATTTTTGCTCTAAAATTAAGTAAGGTAAAAAAAGAATGAAGCTTAATTTATTGAAATTTAATTGTTTCAAATAGGAACAGTTAGAATTCGATAAATTTTCATTCTTGTAATGCGGAGCGGAATGCATATTATGTCTATATTGAGTCTCTTAAAAAACAGCAACAACAAATAAAAAGACTAAAATGGGAGAACAAATTGTAATTAAATGTAAGGCTAAGGAAGTTCAGGATATTGCACATAGTATACTCTTCGAAATTAAAAAAAGAGATTGGTCTTCTGATACATTTATTACAATATTAGGCCAAAGAATAGAAGAGGAGAATGAGGTGTTAACAAAAACGCTTAGCCAAATAGGAAGTTGCGAATTTACAGAAGAGATGGCAGCAAAGGATGCTATTTTTGATAGAGATTTCATATGCTTAGAGCAATTTGTAGAAGCCAATTTATATATGAGAGATAAGGCTGTTGCGGCTAATGCCAGAAAAGTCTGGAATGTATTTGCAGCAAATGATCTAAAACTATATATTCAAAGCTATGAATCTCAGATTTCATCTTTTAATGCATTACTAAAAGAATTGGATTCTGATGAGATTAAACCCTTATTAGATTCATTAGTTGGTGTATCTGATTGTCTTGATTTGGTAAAATCATCAGCAGAAGAATTGTCTGAAACATATGTGCGAATGCAGAAAATCAGCTATGAACAAATGGAATTGATAGCTCCTTTGGCACAACAAAAAATAATTCGTGAGATTATAAACAACGATCTGTTGCCATATTTAAAAGTCATGGCAAATGTAAATAAAGAGGTTTATGGAGATATAAAGCAGGTTGTTGTTGGTTATATCGAGGATTTGAATCAGAAAATCAATTCGAGAACAACTTATTCTAAGAATTAAGAATGTTATTTATATAGAAAGATAAGCGTATACAAACATTAGAGCGAGTTCAAATCTGATTTGAACTCGCTTTAATATTTTAAATTTATTGAGATAATTAGACACTTTCACCCTTTAGCTACAGAATGTGCTTCGCTTTGTCAGCTCTAACTCTTTGTAATTTATAATATAGATTACATTCTTCACTGCCAATTCGAGTTCGAGCTGCGATTCAGGAATACGCGTCTTATCCTGATTCAAGCAGAGCTTGTTCTTACGTCTGATTAAACAATACACCAGAGCTCACCCTTACTTTTCACTGTCTAATAGGGATGTTTATCTTTATTGATAAAGCCCGTGGAA
>NZ_JBFFKR010000432.1:0-2090 GCF_041555295.1 Ancylomarina sp.
GCACCCTTCCCCATTCCTTCCTCAAAACAACCTAGAATAGACATACTACCCATACAAAATAAGAGAAAGGCTGTAATCATCCCTGTAGAAAATGAGGCATCATCTCCCTTACCCAACTTGTGCTTTATTTTGTCACTTAATATCTCAGTCCCTTTTTCAATATTAATCCACTCTCCCAACAATGATCCGGTAACCAGGCTGAAAACCATGATCAACATATTATTGGCTTTAAAAGCCATAACCAAACCTAAACAAATTGTAAACAGACCTATAGCCTGAAATACAATTTCGAAAAGACGCTTAGGAATACGAGAACGAAAAGCTAAACCAATAGCACTTCCTAAAATCACAGCTCCTACATTAACAATCGTTCCAACCATTGAGATCTCTTAAAGATTAGTTTTCGTGTGGTAAAAATGAATATTTATTAGAATAATGCAACATCTGCTCAGTAAAATCCATAGGATATACAATCTCAACATCTACAATAATTCCTTCTTGATAAATGGGATGATATTCGGGATTGATAAAACCAGCATAAGCAGCCAGGTTCAATTTCGCGAAACGCTCTTTCACTTGCTTATGGATAGCTTCGTCAACTTTAACGGCATAATTCTCTACCAAAAGTTTTCCCGCTTCAAAATCGCCTTCTGATTTAATACGCTGAACCTCTTCCAATAACTCGCCGAAAAGCGTTCTCAGTTTATTGTAATCACGAATTACAAAATAAACTTTCCCCTCCTTCTCTACACGTTCTATGACTTTATCATCTACCCCTTTTTCGAAAACCCACTTCGCAATTAACTGACGATTTCTCATATGAGATTCTTCAATCTCTTTGCCTAATTCAACTCGAGTCAATTGAGTTAATAGACCATTGCGGATGTAACCGTCATATTCTGCCTTACCCACCTCTAAAGAAGGAACCAAGCCAATCTCAATTAGCTTTTCATCCATTATATAGTACAAAGCAAATAAATCAGCTCGGGCTTCCTCTAGTGTAGAATGGTAATTCTTCAAAGCATCCATACCTATACCAGGAAGTAGTTGTCCTGAGCCATGACCTAAGCACTCATGCAAATCGGTATGTAAGTTTCCTCCAAGATGTCCAAAAGCTTTGGAACGTGCAATTTCTTCTTCGCTATAGGCAAACTCTTCGAGCATTCCCCCCTTTAAGGATGCCTGATGGTAAGCATGCGTGATATTATCAATCGTCACCGATTTACTTCCGTGTTCCTTTCTGATCCATTCCGCATTCGGTAAATTGATTCCAATCGGAGTTGCTGGATGACAATCGCCTCCCAACATGGCTACTGTAATCACTTTTGCACTCACTCCTCTTACAATATCTTTCTTGAAACGTGAGTCTACAGGTGAATTATCTTCGAACCATTGCGCATTATCCGAAATGATTTTAGTTCGTTTACTTCCCTCAACATCTTCAAAGTTCACAACTGATTCCCAGCTGCCTTTTATTGCAAGAGCGTCGCCATAAACCTCAATAAAACCATTTACAACATCAACATGAGCATCCAAATCCTTAACCCAAAGAATAGAATAATCATCGAACGTATTTAAATCTCCAGTTTGATAAAACTCAATTAATTTGATAAGAGCTTGTTGTTGCAATTCACTATCAGCAACAGGAAGAGCTTTTTCTAACCAAAATACAATCTCTTCGATAGCTTCGGTATACATACCCCCAACTTTCCAAATCTTCTCTTTTAGCTCGCCATTCTCTTTGACAAGCTTGGAGTTTAAGCCAGTTGATATAGGACGCTCGACATCTCCTTTGTCTAATTCTTTATAGAATTCTTCGACTTCTTTCTGAGAAACGCCTTCATAATAATTATTCGCTGAATTCTCAATTAAATCCATTCCAGGATTAAGCACAACACGTTTGGCTTGTTCCTCTTCGCTAAAAATAACATCAGTCAAACGAACAATCAGATCAACTGCTTCTTCGGAAGCCATTAAAGGCATCAGCTCATAATTGGAGTTAGCGATCAACTCACCAAAATATTCCTCTGTGAATTCGGGCATCATCTTATCCATAGAATAATGATGATGTATACCATTTGAAAACCAAA
>NZ_JBFFKR010000433.1:0-2088 GCF_041555295.1 Ancylomarina sp.
AAAACAATATCTAAGATTAGATAAACGATAACTATTATTCCAATTATCTTAATTGCTTTATTTCGTTTATTCTTTTTCACGATGCTGATAATTAATTGAACACAACGGTCTTGCTAAGTTACGTGGGCGATTTCAAAGAATAATCTTATCAATGCGCCAAATAAGCAAGCCAAATTAATTTGTTTATATTCTGAACAAACCAATTTAGTTGGCTTGCTGGTGTTTATTAATTGAACTAAACTTTCCCTAGTTCATCACCGCCCATGAAATTTAGCTTTTGTTATGCACTGTAAAATATTCTAATAGATTAAAGGTTAAAATATTTTCAGCTACAATCACCTTTATTTAGTCTTTTAAAATACTTGATATAAAAACTATCTTTTTTCCATTTCTGTTCATATCGGTTATGAATTTTTGGACAAAGTACTGATTTATCAAACTTTTTGAGAAGGAAGGTTGTCTGTTCTTTATCTCCTTCAAATGTAATTCTCATTTTATTCGAGTCAAGAACTTGCAAATGGCTTTTAATTATTCTATTAAAATCAATTGATTGTAATCTTATAGTGTCATTGTCTAATTCATATATGAATTTAGAATCATATGGTGCTAAAGCGGTATTAGAAAATTCTGATAAAAGAGTAAGCATAGTGGAATCATTTATATACATTTCCACATATGATCTATCGTTCCTACAACCAGACCAACTTCCTTTAATATTAAAGTTACTTATATCTTTTTTTTTACAGTTTTGGAACAAACAGACAGCTAAAAAAATAATTGTAATTTTAGTATACTTCATGTAGTTGAAAGTTTTATTGTGCATAACAAGTGTGTAAAGTACTATGCACTTTACACCACTTATCTGTTTGTTTTTATAATTCCTTGTCTTTATAAGTCTTAGCCTATCTTATTGCCTAAAATGGACTTTAATTTTTTGCACGTGTTTTTTCCACTTCGTAAAACAATAGAAAGAGCAAGTCTGATCTAGCCCAAATAGTCTTACGCCTAAAAACTTATCCATAAAATTAATTATTTCTTTCAAACACCTCTACTTATATCCTAACATAAACTTTTAGAATTATTATAAATAAAAATCAACATAAAAAAGCCAACAAAATTTCTTCTGTTGGCTTTTCACTTTTTAGTTGTAAGTAGAGTGCTTAGGCTTAAGCTTCGACGAGCTCAGCAGCCTCAATTTCGATTAACGAAAACACGATATCGAGCTGAAGGGTTTCGTCGGGTACAATCAGTACTGTTCGAACCTCATCGCGATAAGCTTTGCATGTAAACGTAAAAACATGCTTACCAGCCACCAGGTTTTGGATAAAATAGCTCCCCTTATCACCACCTTTTTTAAAGGGCTTTTGTCCATCAATAGAAACACGAACCAAACGTACAGGGTCCCCTGCCACGTTTGTAAATGTTCCCACCACGGCACGCTTGCGTTTGGGTATGGCATCCATCTCCATAGCATTAACAAACGCCGTATAGAGTTCTGGCATACTCTTCTGATACTTGGTACGCATATAAGCTTTAAGTGAATCGTTGAGTAAGTTCTTGTATTCATTCAGAGAGCTGTCAATTTCAGCAGTAATATCTCTGTGAACAATTCGGTACTCCTTAGGTACATCAAGCAGTTTAGAAGCAGCATCGAGTTCAGCAATTAGCTTTTGCTCTAACTCATCTGTCACATCCGCAGCAAGGGTTTGTACAGGATTCTCATCCATTACGCCAACAAGCTTGCGTATGTGAATTAAGGCTTCTTCTTCGCGAGCACGAATCAACTGTGATTTTTTACAGTTTTCAATTTTCACGAAGGGATCGAAATTGTGGAAATGACCATAACTTCCCATAAAATCAGCACAATCTGCGGCCGTATCAATTACGGTGATCATGGCTTTATTTTTATGATCAGTCAGGGTTTTCCCCGATCGATCCTGTTTGGCCGATAGTGCCGAAACATTACCATTTATTACCTGTACCCTATCGAACATTGGGGTGGCAAGTAAATCTAACTTCAAGCTTTCATCATATGTCTGTCTAAACTGTAACACACTATTCGACTGACGAAAGCAACGTTCTTGGTTT
>NZ_JBFFKR010000434.1:0-2084 GCF_041555295.1 Ancylomarina sp.
ATACTGTTCCATTTTTCGTTTTTTGGCATTAGCAGTTCCTGCTAACTCTTTCTCATATTTGAATTCTGGTCTCAATCTGACTTTATTTTAGTTTGGATTAATTTTCGTGATAAAAGTATGAATATTTTTAAAAGAAGAGTTGACTTTTAAAATGTTTTTTAGAAGTATTTTCTACACAAGCCTAAAAATGGGTTTGTAGTTGAAATCCTGTTAAACAGATTAGTCTTTAATAATAAATGACCAGATAGAATCAATGAAACACCTCTGAGTATCACATCAATATTTTATTATATTTGCCCCATCTCAAAAAAAAAATTAACGAGCAATTGAGATAGCTCTTAAATAACCAACAAATGAAATACACATTTCTTATTTTGATTATTACCCTTTTTGCTTCCTGTAATTCTGATTTCGAGGAGACAATACCTAAAGATTATACAGTCGAAAATGAAGCTGAAATCAAAAAATATATAACTGATAATGAATTAGTCGCACAAAAAACTGAATCCGGCTTATTTTATGTGATTGAAGAGCCAGGAACTGGCTTACAACCTACTGCCAGTTCAGATGTTACTGTTGCTTATAAGGGATATTACACCAACAAATCTGTGTTTGACGAAAGTGATGAAAATGGTATTTCTTTTCCTTTAAATGGAGTTATAGCTGGTTGGACGGAAGGTATTCCCTATTTTAAAGAAGGTGGTAAAGGCAAACTTTTAATTCCTTCTCATTTAGCATATGGTCCTTATGGTAATAGTCGTATTCCTGGAGGGGCTGTTCTAATTTTTGATATAAACCTTATCAAAGTCGAGTAGAACTGATTCTTGATTACATCAATTATCAAATTATAAAAAAGGCTTGCTCCTAAGTTTTCACTTCATGGCAAGCCTTTTTTATATTCTTTTCAATCTATAAAGCATAGCCTTATACGCCATACTTTTCATGCAAAGGCTGATTAATAATGGCCTTAAGTTTCTCTTGTAGGGCTTCAGTATCCATCTTTGTCAAGCCTTCGGTAGAAATGGGAGGATGGATGACAACCTCGGCTACACCTGGACAAGCATTTCCTTTAAATAAACTACTTCGTTGCAATCTTTTCCAGTTTGTCGTTTGGGTAACTGGCAAAATTGGAATGCCCATTTTAATCGCGATTGATACCGCCCCTGATTTAAACTCGCCAAGTTGTGGTGCATTGGGGGGAATCGTTCCCTCTGGTAAAATAACCAAAGGATGCCCTTCCTTTACCACATCCATCATGGCTTTAAAACTCTTTAAGGCACCTAATCTGTTGTGTCTATCAACTAAGATATTCATACCTGAAGTATAAAAAATATGGAAGAGTGGCCATTTTTCAATTTCCTTTTTACCCGTAAAGACAAAGCGCTGATCGAAAATCGCATACAAAGGAGCAGGATCGAGGAATGAAGTATGATTGGAACAAATTAAGAAGGGTTGGTCTCTAAGAATATTCTCTTTCCCCTTAACTCTTAAATAAATACCTGAACCATATAACCAGACTCTGGCATAGACTCTAATTATTTTAAAGGCTACCGGGAAGCGTTCTTTCTTGGATAAGAAAAATTTGAATAGTGGGTAAAATAGCACTAAAGTCAATACAAAATAAAGTAAAAAGTAAATTTTGTATATCAGTTTAAAAGGGAATAAAATATATTTCATTTTTTAATCGGTCATTTAAATAAATCAATAGAAGATCGATTTCATATAAAAGTATGATAATTTGTATGAGTCGTTCTATTATTTGACAAAAATATAATATCCTTAAAAATATCCATCATAATTTATGAGAATATCTATTTTCTCATCCAGCTATTTCAAATTTCCTAGAAAACCAGACCTAACCATTTATGATATTAAGCATTTTTACTAAAAGAGATATTCATTATCTTGTGGAGCTAAAGAAATACTAAGCTAAACACTGATACTATGAAAAAGATTTTTGTATTTGCCTTAATGCTAATGGGGATCTCCATTTTTGCACAGGCACAATATGCTGATTATTTTACTGCTGCTACCATGCGATTGGATTACAATCATGTTGGGAATTCAGGAGAAGAACATTTTGC
>NZ_JBFFKR010000435.1:0-2076 GCF_041555295.1 Ancylomarina sp.
AGAAAAAGAGACCATAGTGATTTGGCTTTCCGTTCGCATATGGAAAAAGCATTGGCTGATAAGCGGTTCTATTATGAACCTCTTTTAAGTGCTCATCCCGATACGGAACTTCAGGCTTTTGAGTTTTTGGGTAAGCAGCTACGTACCCCAATATGGGTTTCGAGTATGACAGGCGGAACAGAAAAAGCAGCTAAAATCAATTTGAACTTGGCTCGTGCCTGTGCACAGTTTGGAATGGGAATGGGTTTGGGCTCATGTCGATCAATACTGGATAGTAAGGCTCATTTTGCAGATTTCGATATGCGCTCTGTCATTGGTGATGATTTGCCTTTGTATGCTAATCTGGGTATCTGTCAGATTGAGACTTTGATTAAAGATAAGGCTCTCGATAAGGTTGAGGCGATGCTTCACGATTTGCGCGCCGATGGTTTAATTGTTCATATTAATCCAATGCAGGAGAGCTTGCAGCCCGAGGGCGATCTTATGAAACGATCCCCAATTGAAACTTTGAACGAGATGATGGAGCAAATAAAGGCTCCTATCATAGTGAAAGAAGTAGGGCAAGGTATGGGACCTAAAAGTTTGGAAGCTCTTATGCAATTACCTCTGCAGGCCATAGAATTTGGAGCCTTTGGAGGAACAAACTTTGCGAAGATTGAGCTGATGCGTCATCCTGAAAAGGCAGGGCAGGTTTTGGAGGCTCTGAGTGAAATCGGTCATAACGCGGAAGAGATGCTCGAGTGGACAAATGCTATTTATAAAAACAATAAAACAATTCAGTGTAAAGAACTGATTATCTCAGGAGGAGTGACGTCTTGCTTGGATGGTTATTACCTGATGAAAAAAAGCAAGATGCCTGCTATTTATGGTCAGGCTTCAGCTTTATTAAGACATGCTCAGGCTGAGTATAACGAACTTGAATCTTATATCGAGAGCCAAATAAAAGGACTGCAGTTGGCCGAAGCCTATTTGGATCTTCGCTAACTGATGTAAGATTATTTATTTAAGTGTAGTAAAAGCTATATCCTTATGGAGAATAAGATAATAAAGGGTTTTTCGAAACTTTCGCGAATAGAGAAGTTGAAATACTTGGGTGAGATTAGTGGTAAAGGTGAGCAGATTGAGGCTGATTTGGATTATTTCAGGTTGAATGATTTGGAACAGCAGAGCCTATTGGATGAAATCAGTGAGAACACCTTATCTAATTTTTTCCTTCCCTTTGGGATTGCACCTAATTTTGTAATCAATAATCAGGTTTATCACCTACCCATGGTTACCGAGGAGAGTTCTGTGATTGCAGCAGCTTCTCGTTCGGCTAAGTTTTGGGCAGAGAGAGGTGGCTTTCATGCCGAGATTGTTTCGGTCGAAAAAACAGGACAAGTTCATTTCCTTTGGAATGGCAAAAGCGATCGTTTAAAGCAAGCTTTTCCTGAATTGAAGAAGGAGTTGATGTGCGCAACACATGGCTTAACAACCAATATGCGACGACGTGGAGGTGGAATTCTCGACTTGTCTCTAATTGATATGAGTCATGAAATGGAGAATTACCATCAATTGCATGTGAGCTTTAATACGCTTGATGCAATGGGAGCTAATTTTATCAATTCCTGTTTGGAGATGATGGCGACGACTCTTGAAACTTTTATTCAGAGCCAGGCCGATTGGACAGATGAGGAGCGTGAGTGTGAGATTGTGATGTCTATTTTATCGAACTACACGCCCGATTGCCTTGTGAAATGTTGGATTGAATGCGATATTAAGGATCTCGATGGTGTTTTCGATGGCATGACTGGTGAGGTTTTCGCTAACAAATTTTTAAAGGCAACTCAAATTGCCGAGCTCGATGTTTACCGAGCTTGTACACACAATAAGGGTATTTTGAATGGTGTTGATGCGGTTGTATTGGCCACAGGAAACGACTTTAGAGCTGTTGAAGCGAATGCGCATGTTTGGGCATCGCAGACAGGAAAATACAAGAGTTTGACCAAGGCCGAAGTTAGCGATGGTCGATTTAGATATGAATTGAAATTGCCACTGGCCCTAGGTACGGTGGGAGGTTTAACCAGGCTGCATCCT
>NZ_JBFFKR010000436.1:0-2054 GCF_041555295.1 Ancylomarina sp.
AATTTCTTTATAAAGATTCAAGTTCTGTGTGTACTCGTTTTCCTTTCCGGAATTGTGACTGCACAGAATGTTGACCGTATTTATGAAAGCCACGAATTAAATAGTGAGCATTTGCTTGTAAAGACCAATGATGGTCATTACCAGATTAAGTTCTACGATGAGAATATTGTAGAAACCAGTTTTATTCCTTCTGGGGAAAGTTTTAGTCCTGAATCTCATGCTGTTGTTTTGAAGCCAGGTGAAGTTAAGGCTAAATTAACTGACAGCAAGTCTGAATTGACTTATGTAAGTTCTGGAATGGTAGTTTCATTAAGCAAATCACCTTTTCAGATCAGCTATAGCTACAAGGGAAAGCAACTGATTTCTGAAAAGCGAGGCTATTTTGCGTCTGACGAAAATGAAAACCTTGAGTTTAATCTTGATAGTACAGAATCCCTAATGGGAGGTGGTGCCCGTGTTTTGGGAATGAACCGTCGTGGCAACAGACTGCAGCTTTATAACAGAGCACACTACGGTTACGGAACCCGTTCTGAATTGATGAACTATACCATGCCATTGGTGATTTCCTCGAAGCGATATGCCGTACATTTCGATAATGCACCTATTGGCTTTCTAGACTTGGACAGTCAGAAAACAAATACCCTAGCTTACGAAACCATTTCAGGAAGAAAAACCTATCAGGTGATTGCAGGTGATACCTGGCCCGAATTCATGGAAGAATTTACCGATCTGACAGGGAAGCAAGCCCTTTTGCCTCGTTGGGCTTTAGGAAATTTTTCATCTCGTTTTGGCTACCATTCCGAAAAGGAAACACGAGCTACTGTAGAGCTATTTAAAAAGGATAGCATTCCTTTGGATGCGATTATTTTGGACTTGTTCTGGTTTGGAAAAGAAATGAAGGGGAATATGGGAAACCTTGAATTTACAAGAGATTCTTTTCCTAATCCTAAGCAGATGATGGCTGACTTTAATAAGCAAGGTGTTAAAACCATTTTGATTACGGAGCCCTTTGTTTTGACCACATCGAAAAGATGGGACGAGGCAGTTGAAAATAAAGTTCTGGGTACCGATTCTTTGGACAATCCCTTCAAATACGATTTCTATTTTGGAAATACTGGATTAATTGATGTCTTCAAGCCTGAAGCGATTGATTGGTTCTGGAATATCTACAAGGAGCAAATAAATAATGGCGTAGGCGGCTGGTGGGGCGATTTAGGCGAACCTGAGGTTCATCCCTCAGCCTTGCAACATATCAATGGATCTGCTGACGAGGTTCACAATATTTATGGACATCAGTGGGCTAAACTGGTTTTCGAAGGCTACCAAAAAGATTTTCCTAATCAGCGACCTTTTATTCTGATGAGAGCTGGTGCTGTGGGGTCACAACGTTATGGTATGATTCCATGGTCGGGTGATGTGAGTCGTTCATGGGATGGCTTGAAACCACAAACTGAGATTTCCTTACAAATGGGACTGCAGGGCATTGCCTGGATGCACTCGGATTTGGGTGGTTTTGCCGGTTCCAATTTAGATGATGAATTGTATGCGCGTTGGTTGCAGTATGGTGTATTCCAACCTATCTTCCGACCACATGCTCAGGAGGATGTGCCTTCTGAACCTGTATTCCGTGAAGCTAAAACCAAAGCCCTGGCTAAGAAAGCCATTGAGTTAAGATATCGCATGCTGCCTTATAATTATTCTCTGGCACACGAAAATTCGGTATCGGGTATGCCTTTAATGCGTCCTCTGTTTTTCAAGGAGCAGGATAACGCCAAACTTTTTGATATTTCGGATACTTACATGTGGGGAGATGCCTTTTTGGTTTCTCCGATAACGGATGCCAAGGCGACAACAAGAGAGGTTTATTTTCCAGCGAACAATACCTGGTTCGATTTCTATACTGATGAAATGATTGAAGGAGGTTCAGCTAAAAAAGTTGAAGTCTTTGAAGATCATATTCCCGTATTTGTACGAGCTGGTTCATTTGTGCCTCTTGCTAAATTGGTGCAGTCAACTGTTGACTATTCAAGCAAGCAAATCGATTTGCATTATTA
>NZ_JBFFKR010000437.1:0-2048 GCF_041555295.1 Ancylomarina sp.
AAAAACTTCTGCTTATTATATCTAAAACTTACAATCGGATTTTACCGATTTAAGAGTTTGTTTATTATTCTCTTACAAGAATCAATTCTAATTCTTCCAAGGATTTCCCTTTCGTTTCAGGTAGCATAAAAAAGACAAATACGAGTCCTACTGTTCCAAATATTCCATAAATAAGGAAGGTTGTTGCATTCCCGAAATTCATCTGTTCCCACGGAAATACAAGTTGAACGAGGAAGCTTACTCCTGAATTGATCAAGCCAACAAAGGAAATCGCAAGTCCCCGAATTCGGTTTGGAAACAACTCTGAAAACAAGACCCACATAACGGGTCCGATAGAAATAGCGAAAGAGGCAACAAAGCCAAGAATCCCAATTAAGACTAACCATGGGTTAATGCTAATTGCTTTCGAGATAAAATCCGTTTGATGCTCTTTAAAAGCCTTATCGCTTATATTATTTTTTAATGCCTTATTAAAATCTAAATCGCTATAGAAGACGATGTTTTGCATTGAAGCAAGATTTTCTGAACCTGCAAATGACGCGCATTCCTGAATATCTTTGTCTGTTAATTGATAAGTTGCTCTGCCAAATCCAGCAGAAAGGATAAACATTGAGATTGCAATGCCAGTTAAACCGAAGATCAAAAGTGGTTTTCTTCCAATACGATCGACCAACCAAATAGCAAAAAGTGTAAATACAAGATTGATAAGCCCAACTAGTATGGCCTGCGAAAATGAGGCGTCAGTTCCAATTCCGGTTTGTTCAAAAATCATGGGTGCATAAAAGAATACTGAATTGATACCGGTGATTTGCTGAGTGACAGCAATCACAATCCCAATCAGTAACACCAATTTCATTGAAGGCTTAAACAATTCTTTTAGTGAAGTTTTCTCCTTTTGTGGAGATGCTTTAATACTTTTAGTAATCGATTTTAATTGAATTTTTGCTTCATCAGCTCCCAATGACTTCTCCATTACTTGTAATGCTTCATCATCCAATCCTTTCATAGCTAACCATCTTGGACTGCGTGGAACGAAAAATAGAAATAGGAAATATATAATTGCAGGTAAGGCCTCCAAACCTAACATCCAACGCCAATTGTAATTTTCAAATTGTAACATTTCAGCCCAGCCTGTATTTGATTTACCTAATTGTAAAATCAAGTAATTGGTAAAAAAGGCGACGGATATCCCTAGCACAATATTCAATTGATTTAAAGAAACCATCCTTCCCCTCATTTTTGGAGGAGCAATTTCAGCAATGTACATAGGAGCAATAATCAGCGATGCTCCAACACCAAACCCTCCGACCATTCTAGCCAAAACTAAAAACCAAAAGCTAGGAGCTATCGCTGATCCTATTGCTGAAATAAAATAGAGTGCTGCTGCATATTTAAGAACCGTTCTTCTACCTAATTTATCACTTAAGGGACCAGCCATAAACATGGCCAAAGTCGCAGTTAGTGTTAGACAGCTAACAGCCCATCCCAATTGAATTTTCGTTAAATCAAATTGAGGTTCAATAAATTTCACAACACCCGATATAACCGAAGCATCGAATCCCATTAGAAATCCTCCTAATGCTACAATAAACGATACAAAAACAGTATACCTTAAATTCATGTATTCTAATATTATTTAAAATTCATCACCAAATTCAGTAATGAATGAGATTATTTTTTCTGATATATTCTGACATAGTCAACTTGCATACTTTGAGGGAATGCATCTGCATCAATCCCCTGAACATTACCCCAAGCACCACCCACTGCAACATTTAGAATCAGGTAGAATGGTTGGATATACGGCCATTTTGCTTCACCCAAGCCTTCATTTTTATACTCAAAATAAAGTTTGTCATCTACATAGGCTTTCATCACTTCTGGTGTCCATTCCAAAATATAGGAATGAAAATTTTCTGCAACATCAGCTATATGTATGGTATCAGTTTGCTGCGTATTAGTTTGCCATTGATAATCTTTAGAGTGGGCTGAAGCATGAATGGTTCCTAAATTATGTCCCACGTGTTCCATGATGTCGATTTCACCAA
>NZ_JBFFKR010000438.1:0-2044 GCF_041555295.1 Ancylomarina sp.
AGACTCATAAATAAAGAATGGCGGCTTATAACCAATTAAGGAAATAAGCCGCCATTTTATTTTTTCAAATAGAAATATCTACATCTTATAGACCATCGCATTGATATTCATTCCTGCACCTACTGATGCAAAAACAATCTTGTCTCCTTGATTTATTTTGTGAGGCTTCAGTTCACCCTTAAGTATAAGATCAAGCAGAGTAGGGACGGTTGCAACCGAAGAATTCCCTAACCACGATACGGTCATAGGCATGATATCTTCAGGTAACTCATCTATATCATATAGCGCATATAGTCTTTTTAATATGGCATCATCCATTTTTCCATTGGCTTGATGAATCAATACCTTTTTAATCTCGTTAAGAGGCGTTTCACTCTTAATTAGAGCGGTTTGTATAGCTTGAGGAACTGTTGTTAGTGCATACTGGTATAATTTACGCCCATTCATTTTCAAGAATAAGGCATCTTTATGCTCGCTATCAGGATTGAAAGATTTATCCATATACAACATCTCAGAATATTGAAAGGTATCCGATCTAGTAGCATGGGCTAATATACCTATAGGAGTTTCACTTTCTTTTCCTTCCAAAATTACAGCACCAGCACCATCGGCATAAAGCATGCTGTCTCTATCGTTTGGATCAGAAATTCTAGATAAAACATCAGCACCTATAATTAATATCTGTTTTGCATCGCCCGATTTAATGTAATAATCAGCCTGAATAGTAGCTT
This sequence comes from Ancylomarina sp., assembly GCF_041555295.1. Lineage (NCBI taxonomy): Bacteria > Pseudomonadati > Bacteroidota > Bacteroidia > Marinilabiliales > Marinifilaceae > Ancylomarina > Ancylomarina sp. Next base: position 732 of record NZ_JBFFKR010000438.1, read on the forward strand.
GTAACCAACCCGGGCATCCGAATGGTAAGTCGTAAGCAACACAGTTTGGGTTTTGAATTGCTAGTTTATGCTTGACACGTGCAGCCAAACTGGGAACAAGATCTGATCTTCTATTATCGTGTTTAACATCACCAAAGTTGTGAGCGACGATAATATAATCCAACTCTTCCTTATCTATTTGAGAGCTTTTTATGGCATCTTCTGCGGCAAAAAATGCAATATCAGATGTCACTAAATCTTTCGTAACATGTCGTCTCTCAGCAATGGTGGTTATATCTTCAAACTTCTCGGTTATTTCCTGATTCGATTTCGGACTCTTTTTGCCATAGGTGTCATAGAATTCAGTGGTGAGGAAATCCTCATTTTTCACCTTATTTGATGGTATGTATTTTCCTGTTCCTCTAATGATACTATAGATTTTGCTACTCATATTCTAATGGTTTTCAAATTGCTTATGGTGTGCTATTTTACTAGGAGCAGTGTGTGTGTGGCACACACTGCTTTTTAAGTCGAGCTTAAGTCTATAATATTAAGGAAATATATTGAATAATTAACTTTTTTTGCCAGTATAAATTATGAAGAATAGTCCTAAGGAATGTTTCTGGGAATGAAAAAATTAGAAAGCGTAAAGATCATGCCTTGGGACTTATGACCTGTTAAGCGGTATAATATTCTAAAGGTTTTTACTTCCTTTGCATTTCAATTAAAATATTGAATAGAATATATGAATGAAAATGTTAGAATCGAATACAGTTTTTCGCATTTGTTAGATGTAGATTATGCATCTCATCCCAATATGATTAATTATTCAGGTAAGATATTAATCAAATCAGATGATGAATTTGATAATTATGATTTAGATGAAGTACAGATTGGTACGATCTGTTTAGAGATGTATGACTTGAATTTCGAGGCGGGTTATTGTACTTTAATGGAAGCTTTTGATAATTCTGAATCATCTCTTGCGGTGGCTACAGCTCTATTAGACGATAGCTATTCCAATATTAATGATAAGATTGTAGAATTTGTGGGCGATAGTTTTAATACGAATATTTTGCTTGTCAGTCGATTGGAAATTAAAGAGAAATATCGAGGTAAAGGTTATGGTAAATATGTCTTAAATAGTTTAGACATCTATTTTAAATCGACCTGTGCTTATGTGGCTCTTAAAAGCTTTCCTGTAGGTTTTGAAGGAATTACTGATGACAAAAATTACGATAAAGCACAAGAAAGACTCAACTCTTTCTTTTCCAAATGTGGCTATAAGAAGATACGCCTGGCTGTTGAAAATGATATTGATGAAGATGAGTTTG
>NZ_JBFFKR010000439.1:0-2041 GCF_041555295.1 Ancylomarina sp.
CAATTGGGATATCAATCACGAACCTATCGAAATGGTAGCTGGTAATACAGATATGATTGATTCAGATTACAAGTATGATCCTCGTGTTTGTTTTATCGAAGATCGTTATTGGGTAACCTGGTGTAATGGTTACCATGGTCCAACAATTGGGATTGCCTATACTTTCGATTTCAAGACCTTTCACCAATGTGAGAATGCATTTCTTCCATTCAACCGTAATGGCGTTTTATTTCCAGAAAAAATTGATGGTAAATATGCTATGCTAAGTCGCCCGAGTGATAATGGACACACACCTTTCGGCGATATTTATATTAGCTATAGTCCTGATATGAAATATTGGGGAGAACACCGTTGTGTTATGAAAGTAACTCCTTTTGAAGATAGTGCCTGGCAGTGTACTAAAATTGGAGCTGGTTCAGTACCTATTCGAACTGAAGATGGTTGGTTATTATTCTACCATGGTGTAATTAATACGTGTAATGGTTTCCGATATTCTATGGGTGCGGCTTTATTAGATCTTGAAAACCCAGATAAAGTATTGTATCGTTCTCAAGATTACTTATTAGCTCCAGCAGCTCCTTATGAACTTACTGGCGATGTCCCTAATGTCGTCTTTCCTTGTGCTGCTTTAAACGAAGGTGATAAAGTTGCCGTTTACTATGGTGCAGCCGATACAGTTGTTGGTATGTCATTCGCTTACATTTCTGAAATTATCGATCATCTGAAAAATAAATCATTGTAATAATTGATTTTCAGATCGTTTAAACATACAATGCCTACTGGTTTTTCAATCGGTAGGATAACAATTTTTCAAGCGCCATTTGGTCAGCTTGAATAAAACCGATACAGAGTTTGATAAACCGTATTTAATTAATCGCTTGGCTAGTGAAAATTAGAACCATGGTAGACTCAAATTCTTATCGGTATTAAAAAGACTTTAGCTATTGACCTATCTAACCAAAATTGAGATGAAGCAAATACTATTTATCCTTCTTTTATGTATCAGTTTTTCCTGTACTCAAAAAGATCATTTTCTTAAGGATACAGACTACCGAAATGAGATTCAGTCCAAATTTGAGTCCCGCAAACCAATCTTCCAAAACCGGGAAGCCGACTTGCTAAGTGTATTCGATCACCCCCTTTCATTAAAAGAAAAAGAAGCTTTAATGTTTCTGTATGCCTACATGCCTTTAAATGATTTGGCGGATTATACCGGTAATTTCTTCTTGAATCAGGTTAAATATGCATTTAAGTCACAGAATGAATTTCCATGGGGGAAAGACGTCTCGGAGGATAACTTTCGACATTTTGTTTTGCCTTACCGTGTCAATAACGAAAATCTGGATTCAGCCAGAATTGTTTTTTTCAAGGAATTAAAAGTGAGGTTGAAAGGCCTTTCAATGAAAGAAGCAGCACTGGAAATCAATCACTGGTGTCATGAAAAAGTCACCTATATCGGTTCAGACATCAGAACCTCTGCCCCCCTTTCTACGGTTAAAAATGCCAAAGGACGCTGTGGTGAAGAATCTACTTTTACTGTTGCAGCCTATCGTTCAGCTGGAATACCAGCTCGTCAATGTTATACCCCACGTTGGGCACATTGCGATGATAATCATGCTTGGGTTGAGGTCTGCATTGATGGTGTTTGGCAATATGTAGGCGCTTGCGAACCCGAAGCGGAATTAAACCTGGGATGGTTTACTCAATCAGCAAAAAAAGCTATGTTGGTTCACACGAAGGTGTTTGGACAATACAAGGGCGATGAAAGAATCACCTATCAAACTGAGAATTTCTCAGAACTAAACTTACTTGAAAAATATACAACCACCCACGAGATATCTGTCAGTATTAAAGATGAAGATGGCCTTCCGGTGGAAGATGCTGAGGTGCATTATTCTGTATTGAATTACGCCGAATTCTATCCTCTGGTCACTAAAAGAACCGATAAACAAGGGATCAGTAAATTTACAACAGGTATTGGCAGCCTTTTTATCTGGGCTAATAAAGATAATAAATATGCTTTTAGCGATATTGATATCAC
>NZ_JBFFKR010000440.1:0-2036 GCF_041555295.1 Ancylomarina sp.
ATCCCATATACCAACCACGACTTATCCAGAATAATTACATGAAGCATGATCAAAATAGTAGCTAGATACACCCATCGATGTAGACTCTTCCATTTGCGTTTCAGTAATTTCATAGCTCTTTTACTCGAAGTCAATGTTAGACTGAGGATAATAAGAAAAGCAATAAAACCCAAAACAAGTTCAGGTCTAGAAAAAATAGGTGAGATCCCTTCGGAAAAAATAAAAACCATCACATGAATCGAGGAAAATAAGCCAGTTGTAATACCAATGGATTGACGAAAGTACAATGGAAAACTTCGCCCAATGATAAGACTAATAGGTGACATTAAGAATGCTGCCAGAAAAAAGCGAATAGCCCATAAACCCGTCAAGCTGGTCACAAATTCAATACCTGGAATAAAATCACGATCAAGTCGATTGGCCTCTTCTTCTGACAACTCCACATCAACAAAACTTAGTATATCATCACCCTTTGCAGTGAAATCAATTTCTATAAATTGAGATAATCTCCATAGAACAAATAGAGCAATAAGCACAATGGGTAATATTCCTATGTAGTGTTTTTTCGAAGGCATTGAAGATCCTATTATTTGAAATGAGTCACAAGACTATTCATGAATGAAGCTGACTTGTATTACAAAAAAAAACAAAAAAGTCCGATTTATGGCATAAGCGCAAGGTAATACCTAAATGTTGGTATAAAAAAAGAGCCTCAATCTAAAGATTAAGACTCCTCTATATTTTTTATGATGATTTATTACATTCCCAAATTGCGGTTCTTGTTTATTTCATCTTGTAACTTTCTTGCTAACTTTTGCTCACGTACAAGAGCATTTTTTCTATGAGCATCAAACTCTTCTCTAACCTCATCCAATCTTACCTGAGTTTCATTAGTTACTGAATTGCTTCTTTTAAATAATAAAAAGAAGAAACCTGTTAACACTAATAAACCCACAACTAAACTCCATATAAACAAATTATAGCTTGCCTTCGACATTTGAATACCCAATAAGAACATGCTATCTTTTTCACCCTTAATAGTAGCTAAAGCATCTTTGGTTTCTTTTAATTCCAACTCCAAAGATTTAATCTTTTTGTCTCTCTCTCCAACAAGCTTCTCAGAAGCTAGATAATCCTGACGTATGGCATTCAAACTATCCACAAAACCAGACTGAAACTTCTTCATCCAATTAATCTGAATGACCTTATAACTTTTCCATGTATCCCCTTTGTCCATGATAAATTCAAATTGCTCTTTTATTGGAGCATCTTGGATATAGGCACGAGACTTAGCAACAGCCTGTTTTTTTTGAGTTGTTTCTTCTTGTTTTGTTTGTGATTGTTCTGTTTCATTTGTTTGAGCAATAAGAGCAAATGAAAAGAATAGGATTAAGGCTAGGGTCGAAAAAAAATTTGTTGTTTTCATCAAATGTCGTTAAAATGGAAAAGTTGTACGCACAAAGAAAATAAAAATATACCGATTCTCTATCTAATCAAAAATCTTTTTTTCATCAAAAACTAAAAATATACTATAAGATACAAAATAAAATATAAAACAATAAATAAAATTCCCCCTACTCACCTCAATTAAAATTATACAAGCATAAATAAAACGGATAGCAAGCAACTCACAAAACCACATAAAACACTTGAATACCAATAAGTATGAACTCACATTTACAATACAAAAAAAACAGAAAATAAAGTCTTCAAAACTGATCCAATATCAAGACACAGAAAAAGACAATTAAGACTACTAACAAGAAGCTGTGAATATTCATTTGTAATAAAAAAAACGCTATTCGTCAAAATAAAAAAAAACTTCTCACAATAATAAATTTTAAATGTAAAATGAAATATTCAATAACTAATCTTTTATGATTTGCTAGAGAACATAATCTGAACCATTTGAATAACCTAGGCAAATTGTTATTATAATATAATAAGCTATATTTGAAATATGAATCCTATTCGTATCCTCATCATATGCTTTTTCCTAATTATTAGTCAACTGTTTCCTTGCTGCAAAGCTGAAA
>NZ_JBFFKR010000441.1:0-2027 GCF_041555295.1 Ancylomarina sp.
GGATTAAGAACAGTCGTTTATAAAGTTGATGATCTTAATCGAGCTAAAGATTGGTATTCGAAAGCATTTGGAACTCAGGCTTACTTTGATGAGCCATTCTATGTGGGATTTAATATTGGTGGTTATGAACTAGGTCTTCTACCAAGTGATAAACCTAAAGAAGAAAAAGGTGAAAGTGTTATACCGTATTGGGGAGTAGAAGATATCGATCATGTATTTCAAGAGATGATTGATCTTGGTGCAGAAGTGTATGAGAAACCTTCAAATGTTGGAGGAGAGCTAATGGTTGCTAGTCTTATAGACCCTTGGGGTAATATTATAGGTCTAATTTATAATCCAGCCTTTAAGTTGGGTGATTGAGAATAATCCCCTTGTTTTTATTTAGTTTGATTCCAAATACGAATAATAAAGGATATCTTAGTCCAAAATTAATTCAAGCTAAATGAACACATATATATATAAGGCCAAACCTCAGGCCTTTTCAATACAAAATATTAAAAGTTTTGCGTCACCCATCACCATCCTTTATGGCGGGAAATCAGGTAATTCAGCATTCATTGCTGAACGAATGAGATGCCAATTTCAAACACATGAGTTGGAGCCAGCCGTATATAGCATGGCTGAATATGATGTAAATAATTTGGTAAATGAGAAATTCCTGTTTATTGTTGTTAGCACCAGAGGAGAAGGAGATCCGCCAGGACAGGCTCAGCAGTTTTATAAATATTTGATGGGATCGAAAGCTCCTAAGCTACCTAATCTGAATTTTTCGGTTTGTGCTTTGGGTGATTCGAGTTATAAATTCTTCTGCCAAACTGGTAAGGATATCGATAAGCAGTTGGGAATATTAGGTGCAAAACAATATATTGAACTCACTACATGCGATTTGGCTTTTAATGCAAAGGCTGAATCATGGGCTTCGTCTTTGCTCAATAAATTCCAAAATAGAGTGAATGGAGATGTCGTTGATTTGAAATTCGGGAATAATTCTGTTGGGCCAACTTTCTCGGTCACGGTCAAGGATAAATTTCGAATCACGGGTGAGCAATCTACAAGTGAAATCAGTCATCTAGTTCTGCAAACAGATCATTCTGATTTTACCTACCAGCCAGGCGATTCTGTAAGTGTCAAACCCAAAAACCCCTATTCTTTGGTGGTTAGTATCATGATTAAGCAAGATTACACGCCTGATATGATTGTGAAATACAAGGATAAGAAAAAGAGTATAGAAGAATTGTTGGCTGTGAAGTTGGAACTCACAAAATTAAGCGAAGAGGTCCTGAGAGCCTACCAAATACACACAGGTGATGAGAACCTGAAAGAACTTATGGAAAATAAGGAGCGCTTGTACAACTACCTTAAGCAAGCTGACGTATGTGATATGCTTTGTGATTTCCCCTACCAGATTGAAGCAAGTGAATTGTCTCAAATTCTCTCTGAGATTCAACGTAGAGAATATTCAATATCTTCGAGCGTAAGTGATACTCCTAATGAAGTGCATCTAACTGTGAAACAGTTCAATTATTCTGCTTTCGAGCGTGATCGTATTGGTGCTTGCTCTTCTTATATCAATAAAGGACTACAGTTGGGTTCAAGTCTGAAAGTTCAATTAGTTCCCAATGAAGAATTTCGACTTCCTGCCGATGATTTACCTATCATCATGATTGGTGCTGGAACGGGAATCGCACCTTATATCTCGTTTCTAAAAGAAAGAAAAGCAAAAGATGCAAGTGGTGATAATTGGTTGATATTTGGAGAGAAACAAAAAGACTGTGATTTTCTCTATCAAAATGAGATTGAGGTGTTAGAAGACGAAGGCATATTAACTCGATTGGATCTTGCCTTTTCGCGTGATCAGGCTGAAAGGATCTATGTGCAAGATCGTCTAAAAGAAAAAGGGAAAGAGGTTTTTGATTGGCTTGAAAAAGGGGCGCACGTCTATATTTGTGGTTCCATTGCTATGGGTAAAGATGTCAAGCAAAAACTTGTTGGATTGCTACAAAGTGAGGGTCCTATGGATGAATCAC
>NZ_JBFFKR010000442.1:0-2007 GCF_041555295.1 Ancylomarina sp.
AGATTTTTGTTGGCGATTCCATATCTCCCTTCGAGCAGGTCGAGCCCTTCTATATAATACTTTTCAATTTGTTTGCCCTGATAACTGATCGAACCATTTGTGCTAACCTCGAAACCAGGTAGTTTATTTATGATATCGCCTATCGACTTGTCATTTTCTTTTGCAAATACCCCAACATTATAAACAAGGGTATCTTTTTTTAAGAATGTATGTTGTGCTTTTATCATTACCTCAGATAAATCGTGCTGCTTTGGTTTCAATTGCAAATCAACAGCCTGACTTTTATTAGCAATATAGACGCTAGCATCGGCATAATTTATCGAGCTGGCAGTAATATTAATCGAATCGAGCGATGTTTTTAGTTTGATAAGAAAACTTCCATCGGGTTGAGAAATGGCAAAAGCAATTATTGCATTCTTATTCCCGGGCTTATGTGCCAATACGCTAATGCCACCAACTGTTTTTTTATTGTGGTATAAGTTACCGCTAATTGTTTTTTGTGCGAGCAGATGAAAAGGTTGTAGCAGTAGAATAAAGATTAGTATGTTTCTCAATTTATTGCAGTTCTATAGGGTTGTTCTCGCTAAGTATGCTTTTAGTTATCTTTCTTACTTTTTCAGGATCGTTTTTAATCCAAGCTTTTGCTTTTTCAATCATGCCCAATTGATAGTTTCGCATGGCTTTTTTGAGTTGCTTTGGAGTCATGTTTATCGATTTCTTGTTTTCTTCTATTAGTGGAAATTTTATTTTTTGCATACTCTCTAATTCGAATACATGACTCTGCTGATCATCGCTAATTTTCACAATGATTCCTGGTAAGCCTGAAAATTTGTAAGGACCATAGGGCATTGCAATATCAGGGGTGTACCATGCCGTATATTCGCGTCCTCCAAATTTAGTATAAGCTACCTTACAAAAGTAGCCTGCAATGCTATCAGTTTTTTCTCCAAGTGTCCAATCCATACTCACTGTTTCTTCAGCTTCCCACAAACCTTTGGTATTAGGATATAGAATTGTTGTGTTTTGATTGGTATAATTCTTTAGAATATGATATTTGGGTCCACCCGGTGTGTATTGGGTGAAGCTAGCGTTAACTTGTTCGTGTGAAACAAGGCCTTTGGTACTTAAATATCGCATAGAGTCGATATAATAACCGTATTCATTTCTGAAGTTTGTGTATTTGCTGCCAATAAGTAGAAGCATGGATGCTTTTTTTTTCGATTCAATATTCAATGAATCTTTTACATGCTGGTAACTATAAAGACATTTGTAATTTATTGTATCTAAAACTTTAAATGCACTATCATCGCTATCTGCAACTTTAACTTTGTTTTGTGCCTGAGTAGTAACTAAGGCTAGGAGAAGGAGTAAGCTGAAAAATAATAGATGTTTCATATGTTTTGAATTTTTATGTTTTGTCCTTGTTTCCTCGAAAGATATTTTAGTAGTTTGAGTTTACAAAGCATAGTTGTTTAATTTGAAGGTTGAATTATGTAAAACCACTAACACTGTGCGTCAGTGAGATTATTTTTATTAAGTCTAATAACATGTGTTAAGTAGGCTTTATTATTACTTTTCTTTCTTTTCAGTAATTCTTGTTCTAAATAAGCCTGTTTTTAAAATGGCTAATTTTACATCGAAATATGATTATGATTTCTAAGTATATTGTTTTATCCGTCGTTTCTCTTTTCTATTTTGTTCCAAATACGACTCACGATTAGGGTCTTGATCTCATTTTGATAGTAGAGGTAGAGAAAAATGAAGGAATGGGAAAACTTCCTTTATTGTTGAGAAATATTGCTTAGTTATTCTGCATCTTAACCCGATCTCCCAAACTTAAACCTTCGGTTATCTCTATTCTTAGGCCATCGGGAAGACTTGTTTTCACTAGGTGTTTGCTCTTAAAATGAAAATGAATAATTCAACTGAATTTGTGAGGGACGTAGTTCGTAGTAATTGTTGACTATTGAGTATTCATCAACGAAATAATTCGAATAAGTTGATTTG
>NZ_JBFFKR010000443.1:0-1978 GCF_041555295.1 Ancylomarina sp.
ATCGGTGTTCAAGTCATCACCAATCATGATGCTGTTATTTGTATGTGCGCCTGTTGCTTCAAATGCATATTGAAATATTTGTGCATGAGGTTTGTTCGCACCTGCATTTTCAGAAGTTATAACCTCTGTGAAATAGCTATCTAGTTTTGAGTTTTGAAGTTTTCGCCCTTGCACCTCATTAAAACCATTGGTGATAATATGTAGGTGATAGTTCTTTCCTTTAAGATATTCTAAACAGGAGTGTGTATTTGGGAATGTTTCAGTTTGTAATGGGCTGAGATCAATGAAATCTTGAGCAATTTCTTTAGAAAGTGCTATATCCTCCATGCCAGCTTCTTTTAGTGTTAGGTAGAATCTTCTGTAGCTCAATTCGTCTTTCTCAATTCGTTTTTGGTAATAAGCGACCCAGAGTTTCTTATTATGATACTCATAACGATTTTTGAAAAACAGGAAATTACCAAATGTGTTTTGAAGACCAAAATCTCTAAAGAGTTGTTTTAGTGTCTCTTCTGAGTTTTTATCAAAATCCCAAAGTGTTCGATCCAGATCGAAAAAAATATGCTGATATTTCATATTGATGTCTAGTTTGTTTCAAAGGTATTTTTAAAATCGAAAAGAATCTAGTTTTGATATTTGTTTTATCAAAACTTCAAGGATTTATCGGTTTATTTTCTTTTATTTTCAGTGACTTTGTTAAAAAATATTTATTGATGAACGTTTAATTAATATTGATAAAAGGTTTTTTTTAAAAGATGAAGCAATTTCTTCGCATTAGTGTTAAAAAAGTTTAAATTTGAAAACTAGGTCCCTTTCTATTAGGCTATAACGACTTGCTTCTAAGATCTGTTTTTAAGCTTTGGTAATGAGCTTTTTCAAGGTCGCTTGATGAGGTTGGGATTTTTTTTTAATAAGAAAAATGTGAGCAAGAAGTGGGTTTTCGTAAAGAACTAGATTGACTTTTGCCATGTTCTTATGAATTTACTTCACATTAGAATATGTCTATTTTATTCCTGATAGGAAAGATGAAATGGAGTTGAGAAAGCCTGCTTCTATTGAGGTGTTGACTTGTCAGTCATTTAAACCGTATTTTGGTTAACGACTTGAAATAAAGTTTCCATGGTTCATGTTTTTTGATTAGTGGAATTGTCTATAAGTATTACATTGTTTATATTTGTCGGCTTTGTATGTTTGATTTTTAAGAACATAAGATCTTTTAGTCTAAATAAAGGTTGAATATTATGCCTTCGTAGTTTGTATTTTATGTTATTTTGTTTATATTGAACGTATCTACTGAAGGGAGATTGAGAGATCTTCAATTGATTTTTATAATAAAATATTAGTGTTTGATTAAAACTATACACATTAAACTTCTACTACTATTTAGCCTGAGCATTCTGTTCGGGCATTCTGTGTTTGCGCAAACTTTCCCAACCTTCGTTGCTAATCAGAGTGTGTGTGTTAATGAAGATATAACCTACTCTGGCTATGGACTTGATGGCTCTCAGTTGTTTTTTGATGTTTACGAAAGCGATGGGTCTACAGTTGTGTCTTTAGGTAATGTTCTTACTCGTGTTAACCCTCCTGTTACTGTCCTGCAAGGAGCAGATTTATATTATAAATATGAGCATGTAAATTATAATTGGCCTAATTCTGGGACTTTTGTTGTTAAAATAAGAGAATTGACCTCAGCAGGATGTGAAGGAGGGAATACAACGCATTTAACTGTTGTTGTAAATGCTCTTCCTGATATTTCCAGTTTAGGTTTTGGTGTTTCTACACCTGTGTGTAAAAATTCAGCTCCAGTATTTACTGTTACTGGATTGGAATTTAATACAGCGTACACTATTGGCTATGATGATAACGGGATTTCAAAGGTCGTGAATGTTACGACAGATGGTGCCGGTAGTTGTTTGTTGCCTACTGATGCGATTGTTGCGACTGCTAATTACAATATAGAAAGTGTTGCTTTTAATGATGG
>NZ_JBFFKR010000444.1:0-1964 GCF_041555295.1 Ancylomarina sp.
AACGATTTGAGCCTGGCGCATCTTTTGGAAGGTACGCTCAATACCCATATTCTCAATCTTATCAAGCGTGGTGCGAATACCCGCCGTATCGATAAATCGGAAGGTCACCCCTCCCAAATTGATAGTATCTTCAATTACGTCGCGGGTGGTTCCCTCAATTTCCGAAACAATGGCCTTGTCTTCTTTTAGCAGAGCATTCAGCAGAGTTGATTTCCCCACATTGGTATTTCCCACAATGGCAACGGGCACTCCATTTTTAATGGCATTACCCAACTCAAAGGAATTGACCAACTTACTGATGATAGTCTCTATTTCTGTCACCAAGGCTTGCAGCTGTGTTCTATCAGCAAACTCAACATCTTCTTCACCAAAATCGAGTTCCAGCTCTATCATTGAAATGAAATGCAACAAGCGTCCACGTAGGTTAGCAATCTCGTTGGAGAAACCACCACGCATTTGTTGCAGAGCCACCCGATGAGCTGATGCCGAGCTCGAAGCAATTAAATCGGCCACAGCTTCAGCCTGTGAAAGGTCCATTTTACCATTCAGAAAGGCACGCTGGGTATATTCTCCTGGTTTCGCCATGCGGGCACCCGCCTTAAGCAAAACTTGTAAAATGCGTTGCTGTATATAGGGAGCGCCATGACAGGCTATTTCGGCACTATTCTCGCCCGTATAGGAATATGGTGCTTTAAAAACCGTTACCAAAACCTCATCCACAATTTCTTCTCCATCCATCAGGTTACCGAAATGAACGGTATTGGCCTTTTGTTCACTAAGAAGCTTGTTGGTTTTCGATTGGAATATCTGGTCACAAATTGTTAAAGCCTTCTCACCCGAAAGTCGGATAATAGCAATGGCACCATGTCCAGCAGCTGTAGAAATGGCACATATAGTTGATTGATCGATCATCTTTATCTAATATTATATCAAAAACAGCAGTACTAAGTCGAGAAAACCAGAAGCCTCCCCGGCTCACATTCAAAGCTGTTTCTCAATTGAAAAAACATTTCTTATTCAAAATGAATCTACAAATATACGACAGATCATAAAAAAGAAGACTAAAAGCTTGAAATTTATAAACTGATCCTTTTTTTCCTATGTTTGCAAAAGGAAACAAAACTTTAAAAACAGAACATATGAACACTATTAGCGGTCGCTGGTCATTCACCGAAGATTTTGGTTTTGGGAAAGATGAAGGCTTTGCTGAATTCACTCAAGAAGGCGAAAAAATTACAGGCGTGTTAGTTTACACAGAAAGAATCGAAGACGAAACACCTTTTCGTGTGCAACAAGAGGTCGAAGGCACTTTTGATGGCCAACAACTAAAGATTACCGGCACAGCAGTTGAAATATTAGATGCTGAAGAAGAAATCGAATACCATCTGGATTGCTGGGAAGGTATTTTGAATGAAAAAAATCAGATTGTGGGTCACTCTTACGACGACCATGAATGTTTTGGGGTTTTCGTTATGGAGATGATTTAAGGATAAAGGCTAAAGTAAAAAAAGGATAAAGGTTAAGGGAAAGAAGTATAAAGGCTGAATGTAACGAGATCCTCCTCAAGTGGAAGAAAGCTTTGCAACCGACAAATAAAGTAAAGTCAAGCTCGATAATCATAGTCCTCAACCAATTAGCTTTTCGACTCCTTGTTTTAGCCTAAATAAAACGTATTTCGGACAGCTAAACCCAGATGGTTTACCTGAAAATTTATCAAAAAAAGTTTTAATCATTAAACACTACTTCACAAGCACTTACCTCCACAAAGCCCATAAACATTGAATTTATTGCAATTTATTTTCAGAAAAAATTTGGAGCTTATAGAAAAACACACCATCTTTGCATCGCAATCAGAGAGAAACGCGGATGTGGCGTAATTGGTAGCCGCGCTAGACTTAGGATCTAGTGCCGAAAGGCGTGGGGGTTCGAGTCCCTTCATCCGCACAAAAAGGATCAGCACGAAA
>NZ_JBFFKR010000445.1:0-1951 GCF_041555295.1 Ancylomarina sp.
ATACAATGTATTAAGACAAATCATTCCTGATACGACTTTAGATTTCCAACTTATAAACAAACAGATTATAATAGTTCCTGCTAAACAAAAAAAGAACCTAGCTCAGAAATTTTTAAAACCTCAATTAAGTTTCAAAAAAATTAAAGGCCGCATTCTTAACAAGAAAAACAGACATGCATTAGCCTATGCAAGTATCGGTATACGGGGTAAATCTATCGGTACAATTAGCAATATAGATGGTGAATTTTTATTAAACATCCAGACTCAGCACTTTAACGACACTCTCACAGTTTCTTTCATCGGCTTTAACAATTCAGAAATCCCCCTCAATCAAATTACGAGTGACGAGATTACAGTTGAGCTTATAGAGAGTCATATTTCTTTGCAAGAAGTTGTTATTAGAAATACAGATCCTCTGGCTTTAATAAAGTCAGCTATCAATAACATAAATCAGAATTACCCTAAGAATCCAAGTCTACTAACTGCATTCTATAGAGAATCAGTTAGTAAGAATAGAAACTACATGATTTATCTGGAATCCATTCTTGATATTTACAAATCATCCTATCAACCTACTAATCGACTTGATATGGCTAAAGTTTTCCAATCAAGAAAGATATATGATTCTAATCGCTTAGATACCGTGTCTCTACGTTTAAAAGGAGGTGTTGAAGGCTGTCTACAGCTTGATATCGTAAAAAACAGAATTGACTTTCTGGATCCTGAGAACTTGCATTCTTATGACTTCCATTTGGATGATATTAGTTCTTACAACAACCACCCTGTTTATATCATTCATTTTCAACCCAAAGTCAAGCTGAGTTATCCCTTAATGCAAGGCGATTTATATATTGACACAAGAAGTTTAGCCATAATTAGAGCTGAATTTTCTTACCCTTTAACTCGAGTTGGCGAAACAAAGCATCAGTTTGTAGCAAAAAAATCTTCAAAAACTAAAGTACGTCCACTCAAAATTGAATATATTGTATCGTATAAAAACATCAATGGCAAATATTACCTAAATCACACGAAAGGCAACCTCAAATTTAAAGTTCGACATAAACGTAAATTCTTTGCCAAAACATTTGAAACCAGTTTTGAAATGGCAATTACTCAAGTTGATACCACTAATATTGAACGATTCAAATACAAAGAACGCTTACGACCAAACACCGTGATGTCTAAATCCAGATTGCCTTATGATTCATATTTTTGGGGAAGTCAAAATTATATTGAACCAGAAGAGAGCATACAACAAGCTTTAAAAAGAATTAATGCTAACATGCTACAAGTAGCAAAAAAAGAAGATTAATAATTGAGCTCTATGCCAGTGTGGATCTGTCCAAATTGCAAGCGAACATTTAAAAGTACAAATCAATATCATTCGTGCTATGTTATGAATAAGACATATCATACAAAGAAAATGAATGAGAAAGTTCAAATTGTTTTCGAAGCCCTACTCTCCCACATAGAAAACTTTGAAGCAATTGATGTTATCTTCCTTAAGACCTGTGTTCAAATTAATACAAATTCTACATTTCTATCCATCACCACAAAACGAGACCGTTTGGAACTTGAATTCCAATTAGACAGAGAAGACGATTTCTTTCCGATTTTTTTATGCCAAAGGATTTCTAAAAACCGTGTATTACATCGCATTACACTCAGTGAACTTTCAGAATTTGACAATCAGGTTAAGATTTGGATCAGAGATTCCTATGAATTGATTAACAAAAGATGAATCTCATCCTTAATCAAAAAAAGAAGCTCATTATACATCAAAAGATTCTTGTATCTTTGTCCCATTAAAATTCAGATAGCAACCCTCGCTATTTTATAAAGTAAATTCAGAAATACATCAATGAGATTCGATCAATATAGTTTTAGTCCAGAGGTAAAAAACAACCTAGAAAATTTAGGATTCAAACGCCCTACAGATATTCAATTCAAA
>NZ_JBFFKR010000446.1:0-1912 GCF_041555295.1 Ancylomarina sp.
AATTTCGTGACACAAACCATCCGTTGAGGTAAACTCTGAAAACAATAGATGTAATTTACCTTCTTCTGAGTTTCTTAAAACTATCTCACGGAAAACGGTATCAGTAACATCCTCCATGGGAGCTAGAGAAAAAGAGGGAGTCGTTTGTTGTTGCCAAAAATTAGATTGCATTGATTTTATTTAGAATTAATAAACATTGCAAAACTAAAGCTTTTTATACAAATAGCAAAAGTAAAAAAGCCTTATCTCACACTTAGTCTGAAAACTAAATATAAAATAAGGCTAAATGTCTTAAAGCAATAACAATTTAATACTTGAGTTTTAAAAATAAAGGGTCAAGCCCAATGATAAATTCCAGATCTCGCTATATTTAACGTAGTCTGTTCTAATCGCTTCTAGCAAGTAATTATCCATGGTTGCCACCTCAGTATAAAAATCGATTCCCTTAAACGTTTTAAATGGCAAGGGATGATAAATCATAACACCAACAAAAGGAGCAAAGTGAACCTTATTTTGAAAATAATAATCGTCAGGGAAATAGTCAGGCAACTTACGATAAGTATTATGAGTCGATCCAAAATTAATACTCAATCCGGCTAGGGGACTCAAAACAAAATCCTTGTAATGAAATTTCTTAATTAAAAATGTATTTTTAAATGCTAAGGTATTCAAAGTTCTCTCATGACCAGGATATTCTGCCATTCCGTACATGATGGATAGTTGATACCAATCATCTACCAGATAATAAGTTGCTCCAATAGAGAAATAGCCAATATTTCCTGCATACTGAATCTTAGCCGCTCTGGGAACATACCATTTCCTTTTCAAACTATCTTGTCTGGGGTCTTCCTTTTCAGTCGCGAAAGCTGTGGTCGCGAGTAAAACAGTTGTTAAAAATGTATATATAATTTTTCTAATCATTTTTTCTCTTTTATTCAGAACTTAACACACAATCTTAATTACTAATAGTCAACCTTTTCTATATTATAACTAGTCTCATCAACCGAAATAATGGCATAATGTTTATCAGGAGTATCACCTACAACCAAATAATCGACTTGATCATATCTCTTTCCGAAATAGTATTTATGCGTATGACCATGTATGGATAGCTTAATATCATTATCCACCATCATCTGGTTAAAAACATACTCATTACCATAATTATACTGATCTCCCCAGGGTGGTATGTGAGAAACTGGAATCACATGCTTAAAATCTCCATCATTCTTGATATTCTCCTTAAACCAGTCAAACTCAGGATCCGTATTCTTATTTTCCCAAATAATATTATCGAACATTACGAATTTGCAACCTCTAAAAGTAAAAACGTAATTGGTTGGCCCAAACGATTTTTCGTAGATAGCCTTTCCATTTGAAAGATGATCATGGTTTCCAATCACAGTGAGAAAAGGCTTATTTAACTTACCTATGATTTCATTAAACCAGGTAAACTCTTTATGTAGAGAACTTAAAGTAATATCCCCACCATGGATAACAAAATCAATATCATCTCTTTGGTTAATGGCCTTTATTTGCTCTTCAAATTCGTCGTAGAAAGTGTGTGTATCTGAAATAAAGGCAATTTTAAAAGAGGATTTTCCAGCTTCCAATTCCTTTAGCTTAGCTAAGTTCTTAGCAGTTAAATCCTTGTATTTATCTTCAACTATAATATCATACGGACTATATTCAAAAGGTATATCACAAGCGGGTAGGAGCCCTACAAATGTAAGCATACCAACAAAACCGGTTTGTTTTAGAAATTTTCTTCTTTGCATTCTGACTTTTAGTTTAGGTCGGATCCTTTTATTCAATTTCATTTGAAAAGAACTATAAAAATAAGGAATTAAAGAGTTCTGTCTCTTTTTTCTAACATTTATTAACGTAATATTTGACGAACATTATTTTCAAT
>NZ_JBFFKR010000447.1:0-1854 GCF_041555295.1 Ancylomarina sp.
ATGACTTTATTAGAGGATAAATATGTCTGATTCTTTACACTTTTGTCTGAGTTCATCAGGCCAGATACTTGATTGCACTTCTCCGATATGGGCTTTTTTCAAAAGAAACATACACAGTCTTGACTGTCCAATTCCACCACCAATTGAATCGGGAAGTTCTCCAGCAAGAAGTTTTTTATGAAACATCAAGGATTTTCTTGATTCAGCACCACGTATTGTAAGTTGTTTTTCAAGTGCTTCCTCGTCTACGCGAACCCCCATTGATGAAACCTCGAAGGCAATCTCTAGTACTGGGTTCCAAAGAATGATATCACCGTTTAATCCCTTATAACCGTTAAGTGTAGGTGTGCTCCAGTCATCATAGTCAGGAGCGCGACCATCGTGTGGTTCACCGTTGGCCATTTCGCTACCAATACCAATAATAAAGACGGCGCCATATTCTTTAGCTACTTTTGTTTCTCTTTCCTTTGGGCTTAGATCTGGATATTTAAGCAAAAGATCTTCAGCATGGATAAAGTAAATGTCCTCAGGTAATTGAGCCTCGATACTTGGATAATGCTCTTGCAAAATGTATTCTGTTCTTTTGAGTGCCGCATAAATTTGCTGTACTGTTTTCTTCAAAGTATCCAGGCTACGCTCTTCTTTGGTGATCGTTTTTTCCCAATCCCATTGATCTACATATAAAGAGTGGATGTTAGTGAAATCCTCATCAGGTCGAAGGGCATTCATATCCGTATACAGACCTTGTCCCACTGGAATACTGAGTTCTCCAAGCATATAGCGTTTCCATTTTGCCAGCGAATGAACCACTTCGGCTCTATCATCGCCTAATGCTTTAATGGGAAAGGCAACGGGACGTTCTATGCCGTTTAAATCGTCGTTTAAGCCAGTGTGTTTCATTACGATTAGAGGAGCGGTAACGCGTTTCAATCGAAGTTCGGCAGATAGTTGCAATTGGAATTGATCTTTAATGAGCTTGATGGCTTTTTCGGTACGATCTAAATCGAGTAAGCTCTTGTAGTCTTTTGGAATAATTAAATCTTTCATGGTTTTGGGTTCTAGTTAGAATTAAAATAATGGTATAAAAAAAGCCTTTCCGTAGGGTGGAAAGGCTAAAACAAATGCATGCTAGTATCCTTTCTCACCCCTAGGGAAAATTATTATTAATGTTATTATTATTGAATGAATACATCGTGTTGAAAAATTGTATTTATAAAAAAAGCCTTCCGGTAAGGGAAGGCTTAAGTTTGTGTAGGTATATTTTAACAACCAACTATAAGCTCCCCATTTTCGATGAATTATTATTCATCAAATTATTAAAAGCATTATTGTTGTTGAATGATCTCATAGTTTCTTTATTTGATGCTGCTAAACTAGAAAAGTTTTTTTGAATTACAAAACAAAAAAATCGCGTCTCGTAAAAATGAACTTGAAAATTGCAGCTTATTCGGACTTAGATTCTTCATTTTTAAGTTCTGATATTGTCCCTGAATATGAGATGTGAGCTTTACTGTCGGTTCGAATAATTGTGGATGCAGATTGTTTTGAAAAGACTTCCATAATAACCGTGTAAGTCTCTTTATCCTTGACTTCGAAGGTGTAAGTCACTTTCATTTTTTTATCATCATGAGTCAATTTTTCATTTAAAATATCACCTTCAAAATTAATACCACCATCAGCACCATACTCAACTCGATAAGCTCTTCCGAAAAAAGGTAAATCTCCTAAACATTTATTTTCAGAAATTTTAATAAAACCATAGTTTGTGGTTAAATCAATAGATGATCCACCTTGAGGATAGGCCTTTTCAGCCTCAAATTTGAATTCACCACTTTCAATAAGTTGCAAGCATTC
>NZ_JBFFKR010000448.1:0-1853 GCF_041555295.1 Ancylomarina sp.
CGATCAGGAGGTCGGCAATCAAAAGGAAAAACAACGCAACATCATCCGTAAGGGTAATATCAATTTTGTATTCCAAAGCTTTAACCTGATTGATGAACTGAACGTTTTTTGTAATGTGGAATTGCCTCTCAATTACCTTAACGTAAGCAAAGCTGATAAAAAGGCCAGAGTTTTAGAAGTTCTGGATCGTATGAAGATTGGACATCGCAAACACCATTACCCGCAACAACTATCGGGTGGACAGCAACAACGTGTGGCCATTGCCCGAGCCGTATCTGCCAAGCCCAAACTTCTACTTGCCGATGAACCCACAGGTAACCTGGATTCTAAAACAGGACTAGAAGTAATGAACTTGCTGAGCGAACTCAATAGCGAAGGCATGACGATTGTGATGGTAACTCACTCTGAGCGGGATGCTGAATTTGCTCATCGCGTTATTCGCCTATTCGATGGTGAAGTGATGACAGAAAAAACCGCCAAAGAATTCGCTACCATTAATTACTAAGCTAAGACCACAAATCCATGATATTAAACCAAATACTAAAGAATAAAAAATGGTACGGCATCAACACCCTTGGTATAGGGCTGGCATTTGCTGTTACCCTCATCATATTTACTCACGCTCAAAAAGAACTCTCCTACGACAACTTTCATTCACAAGCTGATGATATTTATCGTATAAAGCTCGAAAATGATGAATTGTACGAAGACATGTCTCCCATTGAGATATCGGGACATTTAAGTCTTCCTTTATACGATAATTTTCATGAGATTAAACATGTAGCTCGCTTGCTGACATCTCAAAATACAATCATAACAGCCAATCACAACACGTTTTCATCCAAGCATATTTTTCATACTTCTGGTCAGTTTTTTAAAGTCTTCGATTTTAAGTTGATAAAAGGTAATAGAGAAACTTTGTTCAATCAACCCAATCAGGTTGCCATTAGCAAAAAAACGGCACTAGCATACTTTGGAACGATAGATGCAATCGGAAAAAAGATTGAAATTCAGGAGCAATATAGTGCAAAATCTAACCACTACACCGTATCGGCAGTAATGGAAGATTTTCCAGAGAATTCACATTTTCAGGCAGATTTGTTACTTTCCTTAACTGATAAACAAGATAGGGAGAGACAAGAGGCTAAATGGAATTCGGGCATAAATTACATTTTAACACAAAAAGGGACCCAAATTGTATCACTTATAAAATCAATCGATACCTATTGGGAAAAAAATTGTAAAGAAGACGATGAAGCTCCGTCTGCTAAATCTGAATTAACACCTTTAAGAGATATCCATTTATACAGTCATGAAGTTGATGAACTCAGTATGAATGGTAGTATAACATCTGTAATCATTCTAATTATTGGTGCCTTTATTGTTTTCTTGATTGCATTTATAAATTACACCAATTTAAATTACGTGCAATTTATTACTGATCTCAAAGATTTTAAAATTCGCATGATTAATGGAGCATCTTATTCTGATTTAGCTAGACTAATTTTCACACGTTCACTTATTCCTATTAGTTTTGCTATTTTTTTAGGTGGATTTCTGGCTTATAATTTTGATAAAATTATCGGCTCATCTTTTAATATAGACATTTCAGCTTTCAATACGCTTTGGATAACTATCGTCTTTTATCTAATCTTTGCTTTGGCTTCCCTTTTACCTTTAGTCACAACAAAAGTATCCAAAGACTTAGCTCGTTCACCTTATCAGGGATCTAAGAAGTTTGTAGCATCACTACTTTTCCAGTTTATGCTTTCCATAGCTGCTATCATCATAACGATTGTACTTCATAAACAAATCGAATTAGTTAACAAGCTACATCCAGGAGATGAAAAGTC
>NZ_JBFFKR010000449.1:0-1846 GCF_041555295.1 Ancylomarina sp.
ACACCTTCGGGAAGGGTGAAATCGAAAGTTAGATCTTTCTTGTAACTGATGTATTGGCTAAATGGAGCGACTTCGTACGAGTACATGCCAATCTCAGTTAATGCCTGATAGAAGAAAGGCTGTTGAGTAATGATATCTTTGGCTTCAAAGAAAGAGAATGGTGAAGTTTTAGCTAGATGTTTGAATAAGTCTTCGGCATTGGCATCAGAGCTTGGAATTTCACTTAGGCTAGTATTACCCCATTGCCAGAAAGCAAATGAATATTCAAGGATATTCAGATCTAAAGCACCTTCTATTCCCATAGAAAACTCCCATTTCTTTTTTGTTGCTAGTTCTTCAAGAAGTCTCAGAAGTTTATCTTTCTTTTCGAAACAAGCTATCTGAAAATCATTAACCTTCTTTCTAGCTTCTTTGCTTCCTACGGTTGCCAGGTGTTGATGAATTCTTTTATCCTCACGACTAAGATTCATAGGAGCCACATAAGGTACACTCACATCAACATCATTAGGGTAGAAGAAACGGTGATAAATGGTTGTTTGTCCTCCTTTACTAATACCTGTTGAAATCCATTTGTTCTTATAGACCTTTTTCAAAGCTTGAATAACGGTATGCTGATCTGCAGCAGCTTGTTTAATAGTGAGTTTATCCCACTGCAGGCTATCGGGTCTCGATTGTTTAAAATAGCGATGTTCAATAGTCAATTGATTGGCATCGATTAGTTTACTTAGTTCTCCAGCCTTTTCGGTCCAAATGTTATAGCCCTGAATTTCAACAACCATAGGTTTCGAAAGATCGTGGTGTCCCAAAAGAACTCTTTGCTTAAAACTACCAAGTTCAGGTTTTTCATGATCGATAGGCTGTGTGAACCACATTTCGAAGTATTCTGTGAAGGTGGTATCGCCTACAATCTTTTCGACACTAACATTGGGTAGTTCCTTGAGTTGAGTGATAAGATCTTTGGTTTGGGGCTGGCAGGCAGCTGATATCCAAATAAAAGCGATGATTAATAAATAGTTGAATCTTTGACGTTTCATGTGTTTATAATTTCATGGTTGAGTTTCCTAAGTAAAAGAAAACCTGATAGCCAGAGCCTAAGGCTTATTGCAAATAAGGTGAATCTTATAATAATTCTTTTGACTTAGTTTACAGGTTTTCTATCTTCATGGTTGTTGTTGTTTCTTTATCTAAAAATAAACCCATCCTTTAGAGGATCATTTGGGTCAAAATAAAATTCGTTTTGTCCTGTAATCGATGCAGTACCACTCACCTCTGGAATTACAGCCTGATGTTCGCCATATTCACAAGTATCTACTACTTTTACCGTCATGGTAGAACCTAAAATACTCTCGATGGTGATTTCTTCATCTAATTTCAATTCACCTTTTGCATAATGAATGGCTGCCCTAGCGCTTACGCCTGACCCGGTTGGAGAACGATCGACTTCGCCTTCGGCAAAAATGCAGACATTGCGAGAGTGATGTTTTGGGTCTTTGGCTTTTCCAATAAATATGGTGCCATATAAAAAGCTTAGATCTTCTTCGAAAGGGTGCTTAACCTCAAATTGATCCATAACCGCATATTTTATTTTACGACCATATTCAATTAGTTTATTATAATCTGATTCATCTAGATTCAGTCCTAAATTTTCTGCTTGAACATAGGCGTAAAAAGCACCTCCATATGCTAAGTCAAACTTAACTTTCCCAATTTCTGGAACATCAACAATTTGATCTCTCAATGCCATAAAAGAGGGTACATTCTGGAAAGCAACTCGTTGAACTTTCCCATCCAGTCTAAAAGCCTGGCAGGTTATTCTTCCCGGAGGGGCATCGATACGAATGATAGG
>NZ_JBFFKR010000450.1:0-1842 GCF_041555295.1 Ancylomarina sp.
AAACAATGCTCTGTTAAGTTTATTGCGGTTCTGATTTTGAATGACTGACCATAAGAGACTTTTGAATCAAGCTAACGACTAGAATCTAGGGATAATCATTTTATAAATGAATAAAAAAATATGAGCATTTTAAATATCAACGAAAAAAGAGTTAGTGATTATATTCAAACCAAGAGACCACTAGTTGAATTAAGAGAACAGATTGATTTGGGATATTCCTTTAAAAATAATGAAGTCATTCTTTTCCAAATTCGACCACAGTGGGATGACCATTCCAAAAAGGTTGAATGTCCATATGCTCGTTGTAAATATGTAAAATCACAACAAGTATGGAAAGTCTATTGGATGAGAGCCACTGGCACTTGGAAGCTGTACGAACCTGATCCGATAGTTTCTAATGTTGAATCTTTTATCCGTATTATTGAATCTGACGAACATAGTTGTTTCTGGGGCTAGGCTAGTTGGTTGAGCTTGAAAAGGACAATATTAATGGGGGAGTTTGCCCCGTGAAATTACGACAGATAAAAAACGAAGTATTTCATGGTGAGTGGAGGTGGTTCAACTCCAGCTCAGCGTACGCTGTTATGTCAGGCAGAAATTCGTAAAACAATTAGTGACTAAATAATATGAAAAGAAAGAGTTATTCCTTACTCATACTGATTCTACTTGTTTTTATAAGTGCGAATTTGTTTTCTCATGATAAAAAAGAACTAATATATTTTCTAAACGACAAACCTATAGATTTTAATAAAGTTTACTTAAACCCCAAGCGGGTTGATTCCCTTCATGTTGATAAAGGCAAAGCTTCTGTTTACACAAAGGATAGAGTATTCACTTATCATAGCCTTTCTGATGTTTTGGAAAGATATACAGATGGTGTAGGCAAGGCTGACTCAATATTGTTCAGAATTGATAAAAACATCGTAAAGGACACAACTTCAATTAAAATTGATGACACTTACTTTATATATGTTGATGTTGAGAGTCTGAAAGAAGTTAAGTATCTGACTGGACAATTCAGAAATCTGAAAATAGTAAATATCGACTTGGTATCTGAAAAGCGTAAACCCCAGATTCGTATAAGAGGAAATAAAGAATTGCTTCACAGTTTCAATGATGATTACCTGCTGAAAGTGTTTGAGGGTGAATTTGATGAACCGGGTGTTGAAAGTGGTTACGTGAATCTCGCTGGAGATACTGTTGTTCCCGTAGGCAAATATCACTATTGTTATACCGACACCTTAAGAATTTTTGCCATTGTTTTGAAAAAGGAAGGTGGTTTTGCAGCCATAGACAGAAATGATTCAGAACTGTTTGAGGTTTTCGGCTACGATAACGGACCAGACCATATTGTCGAAGGACTTTTTCGGATTATCAAGAATGGGAATATCGGTTATGCCAATAAGGAAGGGGAGATCGTAATAAAACCCCAGTTCGACTGTGCATTTCCCTTTAAGAATGGCAAAGCAAAGGTTTCGTATGACTGTAGCACTGTTCCTGAAGGTGAGTACAGTAGCTGGGAAAGCGAAAGCTGGTTTTATATAAACAAAACTGGTAAGAAAATAAATTGAAGTGCTTTGCATCCTCCAATTTCATAGCTTTTTTCGCCGATGACACTAATATGTTAACGAGCTTGCGAGTAAATTCCTAGAGATTCTCAAAGCATTCCTTTTTCCTCCTGGTTCCTGAGCTTGTCGGTGGATAAGGAGGAGTGCCCGATCCCGTATTTCAGGGAGGTGCTTCAACTCCAGACTATTGTTTATTAACCCATACCACGATCCATACCTCCCAACTAAAAGAAAGCCTTCCTTTTTTATTGTAAAGAAGCTTTGTAAAACTTGT
>NZ_JBFFKR010000451.1:0-1839 GCF_041555295.1 Ancylomarina sp.
CCAATTTTGATCGTTTTATTTGGAATTACCAGCTGGCAGGGCTTTGATAAGATGTTTGGTTTTGCACCTAATTTTGTGAAAGAAACAGCTCTTTATCAGAACTTGGATGAAAAATTACCGGGTATTGGAAAAGAATTTATGCCTTCTTTGGATGAGGGGTCTTTCTTACTGATGCCAACTACCATGCCTCATTCGGGTATAGCTGAAAATTTGGAAGTGATTCGCATCCTTGATAAAAAACTAAATAATATACCCGAAGTTGAGTCTGTGGTTGGGAAATGGGGACGAGTGAATTCTGCACTAGATCCTGCTCCCACATCCATGTACGAGAATGTGATTAACTATAAGTCAGAATACATTCTTAATGAAGATGGGCACAAGATGCGCTTTAAAGTAAACCGTGATGACGCTTTTATTCTAAAAGATGGATCGGTTTATAATCCCAAAGAAGAAGGATTCCGTTTGGTGGCTAAGGAAAACTTAGTTGTTGATAAAAACGGTGATTATTTCCGTCAGTGGCGAGAAAAAATCAAATCACCCAATGACATTTGGGATGAGATTATCAATAAGGCTACGATACCAGGTCTGACTTCAGCACCAAAGTTGCAGCCTATTCAAACTCGATTGGTAATGCTACAGACTGGGATGCGAGCGCCAATGGGAATTAAGGTTTTTGGACCTGACTTGGAGAGTATAGAAAAGGTCGGCTTTGAATTGGAGAAACAACTGAAGAAAGTAGAAGGTGTCAATGGCATGTCTGTTTTTGCAGATAGAGTTGTAGGTAAGCCTTATCTTGAAATGGAGATTGACCGGGATGCTATTTCTCGTTATGGTTTATCCATAAAAAATATGCAAGCGGTTATCAGTTCTGCCATTGGTGGGATGAAATTGACATCTACGGTTGAAGGTCGTGAGCGTTTCCCAGTAAGGTTGAGATATGCTCGTGAATATCGAGATAATCCTGAAGCTTTAAAGAAGATTCTGATTCCTACACCAACAGGTGTTCAAATTCCTTTAGGAGATTTAGTTACATTCCATTATGTACGTGGACCTCAAATGATCAAATCGGAGAATACTTTCTTAGTCGGTTATGTGATTTTCGACAAAAAAGAAGGATTTGCTGAGATCGATGTGGTAGAGAATGCGCAGGAATATCTGGATGAAAAACTTGAATCAGGTGAATTTGTATTGCCAGCAGGAGTCTCTTATGTCTTTACAGGTAATTATGAGAACCAGATAAGAGCGACCAAACGTTTAATGATTGTGGTTCCGGTATCACTAATGATTATTTTCTTGATTCTTTACTTCCAATTCCGATCGGTTATTTCTACCTCTCTAATATTTACTGGAATTATTGTGGCTCTTTCAGGAGGGTTTATCATGCTTTGGCTATATGGTCAGACATGGTTCTTAGATTTTTCTTTGGCAGGTATGAATTTTAGGGACTTATTCCAAGTGCAGACCATAAATCTTAGTGTCGCCGTTTGGGTTGGTTTTATCGCCCTCTTTGGCGTGGCAACTGACGATGGTGTCTTGATCAGTACTTATATCAAGCAATTACAGGATAAGAAACCTGCTAAAACTGTAACAGAAGTTAGAGAACTGATTATCGAAGCGGGTTCAAAAAGAGTTCGCCCAGCCATTATGACGACCGCTACGACCATCATCGCACTTTTACCTGTACTTACTTCAACAGGAAAAGGTTCGGATATTATGATTCCGATGGCAATTCCACTATTTGGAGGAATGACTATCGAAGTTTTAACCATGTTGGTGGTTCCTGTACTTTATAGCATGTGGCAGGAGAGGAAAATTAAGAAGCAAGGTTCTATAAATCAA
>NZ_JBFFKR010000452.1:0-1819 GCF_041555295.1 Ancylomarina sp.
ACTTGGTTATTTCCATGTTGCCACCACCTATGCATCCCATGCTCGCTCGCGAGTGTGTGAAACAGACTAAGCATTTTATCAGTCCTTCATACATTACACCCGAAATGCAGATTTTGCACAAAAAGGCGAAGACTAAAGGTGTCCTTTTGATGAATGAACTGGGTGTTGATCCGGGTATTGACCATATGTCAGCCATGAAAGTTATTGATGAGATTAAAGCCAAGGGAGGTGAACTGTTGAGTTTCAAATCCTATTGTGGTGGTATTCTGGCACCATCATGTTCGAGCAATATTTGGCAGTATAAATTTACATGGAATCCTAGAAACGTGGTAACGGCGGGAAAAGGTGTGGCCATATATAAAATGAAGGGACAATATAAATACCGACCCTATCAGCAAGTTTTTGCTCATCCACGAAGGACTAGTATGCCAGGCTATGGTGATTTTGAAGTTTACCCCAATAGAGATTCTCTCTCGTATCGAAATCTGTACCATATAGAAGAGATTCCAAGTATTCTGCGAGGTACCATGCGCCGACCCGGTTTTTGTCAGGCTTGGAACGCTTTTGTTAGTTTGGGTTGTACCGATGAATCTTATGTGATGCGTGATTCAGAGAATCTGACTAATCAAGAATATATTGAGAGTTTTTTGCCCTATAATGAACGATCAGTTGAAGAGCGATTTGCCGATTGCATAGGTGTTTCTGTTGAGGATCCTATTATGGAAAAGTTTAGATGGTTGGATTTGTTCTCTGATAAAAAACTAGGCGTAAAGGAAGGAACCCCAGCTATGATTTTACAGAAAATACTGGAGGAAAAATGGACACTCGATCCAGATGATAAGGATCTTTTAGTCATGCAGCATCAGTTTGTTTACCAACTAAATGGTCAGGAAAAACAAATTACCTCTTCGATGAGTTACGAGGGGAAAGATCAGAAGCATACAGCGATGGCCTATACGGTTGGATTGCCTATGGCTATTGTAGCGAAACTAATTTTACAATCGAAGATTAATTTGACTGGTGTACAGATACCAATCGCAGCACAAGTTTATGAACCCGTTTTAAAGGAGTTGGAGAGCCTGGGTGTTTATTTCACCGAGACGGTAGAAGATTGTGAGTAATCTTATTCTGATTTTCTTAAGTTTGTAGATCAATCAGCGATTAAACTTCATGAGAAATTTCATTCTGTTTCCCCTATTAGGGCTTTCAATTTTAGTGTCATCGTGTAGCAGTTTGCCTGCACTGCAATCATCATGGAATCGTGCTTCGTCTATTGAAAATTCTTTGGATGAAAAAGAAGCTAATGTGTTTTTCCCTGAAGATGAATTGACCCTGAAATTGTCTAATGATGCGAACTATCTTGATCTTATTGTTGCGACTAATTCGCCATTAACTTTGAATAAGATCTATAATTTGGGACTTAGTGTTTGGTTGGACCCTCAGGGAAAGAATAAACAAATATTTGGAGTGAATTTTCCACTACCAGTTGAGAAACCTTATTCCCGAACGGCCTTTAAAAATTATATTAGCCGATTAAATTCGAATGAGCTGCAAGAGGAATTATTCGATCGCTTTCAGAAGTACGAATATGAAGATGTTCGTCTGAGAGAAAATATACGTGTTTCTACTTTAGATCAGGATGAGGCTTGTCAAGTTCGCCTGAATTCTGATGATCAAGTTTTGTTTTCATGTCATATTAGGGTTAGCCTTAAGAAGCTTATGGGATCTGATTTTAAAATAACGGGTAAAGAAAATATTGGAGTTAGTCTTTTTAGTACGACTATGGCAACAGAAGCTTATCTCTCATCCCTTTCAAGTA
>NZ_JBFFKR010000453.1:0-1799 GCF_041555295.1 Ancylomarina sp.
AATAAGGCGATCATCATGCCACTGTAAATGTTGCATATCCGACGTCAGCTTCTCACGCGAAAGCAGGTGAAGTGACTTACTCGGCACAAACGAATGGGTTAATTGATTGCGCAATCTGTCGTACAACCAATGGTCGTTATTAACCACACGATATTTATTACCCATTAATATATTTAATGCTTTTGAAAACCGCTTGGACGATTGAGCTTTTGCCTTCATGGGCTTGTTGTCGAGAAAGCAACCTAAGGCTTCGATGGCCTGCCCCATCAGTATAAATGAAAAGAAATAAAAGCCTTCTTTCTGCAAACGACCAATCTCATCGATAAAGATTCTCGATATAAATTCCTTTTCCTGTTCTGCCTTTATTTTTTCCATCCCACAAATTTATAGCATTTGACTGATAATATCGATTATATAGAGCAAAAACGTGTCCGATGGGCAATTGAGCCTTTCCGTTGGGGAAAGCTACCCTTCCGTTGCATCAGGGACGCCTTCCGTTCGGTGTGGGTACCCTTCCGTTGCATCAGGGACCCCTTCCGTTCGCTCAAGGAGGTGCTCCGTTCGGTGAAGATACCCTTCCGTTCGCTCAGGGAGGTGTTCCGTTCGGTGTGGGTACCCTTCCGCTCGGTAACGGAACCACTCAATTTCCGAACGGAATAGGATAAGAAGCGAACGGAACCACTTAAGTTACCATCGGAACAACTAAAATAACGAACGGAAGCATTCCAGCATAGATCTATAAATAGGATGAGTCGCACGGAGCAAGTAATACTTAAATATTTGTACATTTGCCCAACAAATTAATAGAGTCAATTCGCACATTCGATCACAAAAGATATATGAAACGAGCCATGCTTAAATCTTTCCACTCAGAGGAAAATATTTATGGGCGACTTACATATGGCAAAAATATGAAATCATAAACTTATGAAAGGTAAACTGTATTTAATACCAACCACAATGGGCGATTCTCCCCTTGATGCGGTTATTCCAAAGGATGTTCAAGACCTGATTCCAACTATAAAGCATTTTATTGTTGAAAATATCAGAACGGCTCGTCGTTACCTAAAACTGGTTGATCGTAACATTAATATCGACGAATTGAGTTTTTATGAGCTAAATAAACACAGTTCGCCTGATGCCATATCAGATTATTTGAAGGCTATAAAAGATCACGATATGGGCATTATATCAGAGGCTGGTTGCCCTGGAGTTGCCGATCCGGGTGCCGATGTGGTGAAATTGGCTCACGAAAAAAATATCAGAATCATTCCTTTAGTTGGTCCTTCGTCTATTCTGCTTTCGCTGATGGCTTCGGGTTTCAACGGACAAAGTTTTGCTTTTAATGGCTACATTCCGATTAAGGACGGCGAACGAGTAAAAAGAATCAAACAAATGGAGAATCGTTCTTTAAACGAAAACCAAACTCAGATTTTTATCGAAGCGCCCTACCGTAATATGAAACTATTGGAAGATTTAGCCAAAGAATGTAGCGCTGGAACTAGAATATGTGTCGCGGT
Organism: Ancylomarina sp.; assembly: GCF_041555295.1. NCBI lineage: Bacteria > Pseudomonadati > Bacteroidota > Bacteroidia > Marinilabiliales > Marinifilaceae > Ancylomarina > Ancylomarina sp. The sequence goes on from NZ_JBFFKR010000453.1 coordinate 1,521, forward strand.
AGATATCACTATGGAAACGGAATTTATCAAAACCCTTCCAGCTAAGCAATGGAAAACACAAATGCCCGAATTACACAAACGACCTACTATTTTTCTTTTGCATAAGGATAAGTAAGGTCCATTTGAATAAAATACAAAAGAGCTATCGAGATAATCGGTAGCTCTTTTTTATTTCACCAATAGCTATAATATGTAAATAATTATTACATTTAATGATCACTAGAAACATAATTATGAAAAAGCACATTATAGCAAAAGGTTTACATTTTATATCCTTTA
>NZ_JBFFKR010000454.1:0-1798 GCF_041555295.1 Ancylomarina sp.
CCACTGGCCCTAGGTACGGTGGGAGGTTTAACCAGGCTGCATCCTCTGGCAAAATTAGGATTGGAACTCTTGGGAGATCCTTCCGCTAAAGACCTGATGATGATGACGGCTGCCGCCGGATTAGCCAATAACTTTGGAGCCATTCGCTCGTTGGTCACAACGGGTATTCAACACGGGCACATGAAAATGCATTTGTCGAATTTATTGAATGCCTTCAATGCAAATAAAGCTGAAAAGCTGATGGCTAAAACCCGATTTGCAAAATCGACGGTGAGTTATAGCGAAGTTGAGAATTTTTTGAATACCATTAGAAACACTAAATAAATAGGATTTGGAACAAGCTCAGTTTTTTTATTCGAACGGTAAACTCCTAATCACTGCGGAGTATTTGGTGCTAAAAGGTGCCCTGTCTTTGGCGGTTCCTACTCAGCATGGGCAATCGCTTTCGGTTTATCCTGATACGAATGAGGGATTGACCTGGCAGGCCTTTGAAAATGATGAACAGTGGCTAAAATTTCATCTGAATAAAGATGAAATATTGAATCCCACAGAAGATTTTTCGTCAGAAAAAACGTTTATCGCAGAGCTCTTAAAACAAGCTTTAGTCTTGAATCCGAATTTTCTTAACGGATTGGCCTATCGATTAGAAACGCGTCTGAATTTTAATAGAAATTGGGGTTTGGGCTCGAGTTCTACACTAATAAATAATGTGGCGCAATGGGCACAGGTTGATGCCTTCGATTTGCTTGCCCGAGTTTCAAAAGGATCGGGTTACGATATAGCCTGTGCGCAGAGCGATACACCAATTCTTTTCCAACGACATCATAAAAAGGTTTGGACAGAAGCCTGCCTGTTTTCTCCTGATTTTAAAGATCAGATTTACTTCCTGTATCTAGGAAAGAAACAAAAAACGGAGAATGAAGTGAGGAAGTTTTTGGCACAAGAGAAAGATTATAATCTCGAAATACAAGAAATATCCAGCTTATCTCTTCACCTTTTAGATGCAGAATTAGCCGTTGATTTCGATAAGATTATCGAATCGCATGAAACAATCATATCCCACATATTAGCTGTACCGACTTTAAAGCAAAAAGCTTTTTCTGACTTTCAAGGCTCCATAAAATCTTTGGGTGCCTGGGGTGGTGATTTTGCTATGATCCGTAGCGATTGGGATAAAAAAACACTAACAAATTATTTTGAATCAAAAGGCTTAAGCACGCTTATCCCCTGGGATAATATGGTGCTCGAAGATGAAGAATATTTGTAAAATCAAGAAAAAGATTAGAATGGAAAATACAATCATATGGGAAAGCCCATCCAATATAGCTCTGATTAAATATTGGGGTAAAATGGGCGTGCAACTACCTTGCAATCCTTCTTTAAGCATGAGTTTGAAGGAGTCTGTTTCTCGTTTTGAACTAAGCTACTCGCCCAAAAAGGAGGGTGAGAAAAATCTCATCTATCTTTTCGAAGGGAAAGAGAATAAGGCCTTTGAAGAGAAGTTGAGCAAATTTATTGATTCTGTTTCAAACGATTTGCCTTGCCTGACCAAATATCAACTTAAGATTTCGAGTTCCAATACCTTTCCACATTCGGCAGGTATTGCCAGTTCGGCTTCGGCCATGAGTGCCTTGGCTTTGTGTCTTTGTAGCATGCAAGAGGCTATTGATGAAATGGAGATGCCACGTGATTTTTTCCTTCAAAAAGCCAGTCGGATTGCTCGTTTAGGTTCGGGTAGTGCGTCGCGTTCTGTGTTTGGGCAGTATGCTATTTGGGGCGATATGGAAGGTTATACCGA
>NZ_JBFFKR010000455.1:0-1795 GCF_041555295.1 Ancylomarina sp.
GCAAAGCATGCCCACTCTAAAGCCCGCCATATTATGAGATTTACTCAACGAATTCATTTCTAAAACATATTCACTAACGCCTTCAACCTGCAGCAAACTCTCTGGGTTGTCATTTAATATCAAACTGTATGGGTTATCATTAACGACAAGAATATTCTTCTTTTTAGCCAGATCAACTAATTGTTTGAAGACTTGCATATTCCCATTTGCACCTGTTGGCATATGAGGGTAGTTGGTCCAGATCATACGACAAGACTCATCACATAGTGATTCAATCTCTTCCATATCGGGCAACCAATTGTTTTCTTCTTTTAGATTATAAAACTTGAGGTTTATATTTAAAAGCTTGGCTGCCGATAAGTAAGCTGGGTAACACGGATTCGGAACGAGAACTGTCTCTCCGGGATTGCAAAAAGCCATTGAAACGTGCATGATCCCTTCTTTTGAACCCATTAGGGGCAAAATCTGATTAGCAGGATTCAAGTCCACATTATATATCGACTTGTACCAGTTTGCAATTTCTTGACGAAATGACTCCAGACCCCTGTACGATTGATAATGGTTGCTTCCCGTTTGGCCGCAAGCATGTACCAGCTCTTTTTTCACATCAGGGTGTGGTGCCATATCCGGACTACCAATTCCTAAGTTGATAATATTGGCTCCATCTTCCTTGAGCTGTGCCACTTCAGCTAATTTCTTTGAAAAGTAGTATTCCTCAACTTGCGATAATCTTTCTGCTGTTCTAATTGTCATGGTGATGTATTTTTGAGTAAGATTGATTACCGCTGGTGTATTCACCCAGAATATCAACTCTATCGAGTTTGGTCGTAATCTCATTTATCATGCTTTGATACTTCGTTTTATCATCGAATAAAACATCCAGATAAAACTGATAATGCCATGGTTCTCCAAGTAAAGGCAAGGATTCAATTTTGCTTAAATCAATATCGTGTGAAGAAATAATCGATAAGATTTCAGCTAAACTTCCTTGATGGTTATCAAGGATTAAGGCCATTGATGCCTTATTCCTTCCTTTTTTTTTCCACACCTCTTTGTTTCTTAAAATCAAAAAGCGTGTATAATTTTTTCGATTGGTTTCAATGCTTTCGGCTAGGACTTCTAAATCGTAATAATCAGCTGCTAGCAAACTTCCTATAGCACCGATATCACTTAAGTTATTTTCCTTTATTTCTCTCATACTTAAAGCGGTATCTGTCGATTCTATAAGTTGTATGTTGGGGTGTTGTTTAAAGAATTTTCTTGATTGATTAATAGCCATATAGTGAGAACGAACCTCGTTAAGATCTTCTATTTTAGTTCCTTTTTTAGCGACGAGATTTTGTCTTATTCGTAGGTATTCTTCACCACAAACAACTAGTTTGTGCTCTCGAATTAAGTTGAGGTTAGCATGGATAGTACCAGAAATGGTATTTTCTACAGCCATAATTCCATAGTCGCAGTCTCCGTTTTTAACAGACTCTGCCAGATCGGAGAAGTGAAGCATAGGCAGAATATCGATATCATTTCCGAAATAATTTCGGGCTGCCACTTCGTGGAATGCACCTTTTACACCTTGTATAGCTACTTGCATTGTGATTAAATTCTGATGGTTGTTTTTATAATTTTGGCTAATAAAAAAAGCGTCTCGAGGATATCCCCGAGACGCTTGTACATTTTTCTGTTATTTTTTAGTTCAGATAATGCCATACAATCTCGGGATGCTTCTAAAATAGAAGAACCAGAAATAAAGGAAATAGTTATATGACATTGATGTATTCATTGTGTTGTATTGAAA
>NZ_JBFFKR010000456.1:0-1795 GCF_041555295.1 Ancylomarina sp.
ATTTTCATAACCCAGTCTGAAACCCAGATTCAAAGGAATTGGCAGACGTAGCACATGCATATCGGCGGTAAACTCAAGCCCTACTGATGTGATTCTATTATCGAAATTGATCCTTAAATTATCTGTATTAACAAAATGCCCCTGCTCCATTCCATAATCAACAAAAGCGCCCATCTTTACTCGCTTGATATAAGCCAGACCACCCAAATTCCAATCGGGATAAGCTAGAGGCATACGGTAATCTAAACTCATTGTGGAACAATCTAATCCATATAAACTGGACACCCCACGTGGTGATTTAATGCTATTGCCAAAGATGGTATTCAATTCAGAACGATTCTGATAACCTGCGTAAAAACTTATGCCATGATGCTTAACAAAACCTGGAAAATAGAATTGACAGATTCCCGACCAAACATTGCCGGCATTGAACTCTTTAGATGGACTATGACGATAATCCACCTGTAAAAATTGAGCCCAAGGCGACTGCAAATCACGTTGCGAAGCCTTAATTGAATGACTCAAAAACAGCTGGTATTCTAACTCATCGAGCTTTCGATTCTCAATACTCAAATTATAAGACTGAGGATCGAATTCAGGGCTGCTAATCTGAATTTGATATTCCGTAAATTGATAGATATTGTATGAAAACTTTGGCCTCAAAAATGTGGCATGCTTACCCGATGAAAGATTAAAAGGTAAAGTCACCGAATTTTCCCACTCTAGTTGTTTCCATTCTGTATTTAGAGGTAATATGTCATTCTCTTCCGTATTCCTGTTTTTGCGTTTTCCCATATAGTCCAATGAGGGTTTGCCATACTCTAATTTTGAATTAAAGATGGGAAAGAAACGCTGATAGGATAAGTTCAAATAGAACTGACCTTGATCGTAGCCCTCCTCCTTTTTATAACCTACAGTCGTAAAAAACGTATTCAGTAAATTCTGACTTGAGGCTGAAATACCGATATCCATCTTTTCCTCATCCGGAGAAATAAATAAGGGCGCCCATGAATGAAAATTAAAGGTATGTGCTAAGCGCGAATAGGGTTCAACTTCCCACTGACCTAGCTTAGTCGTATCAGGCTGTAGCTTTTCGCCCAGCTGATCTGATAATTGCTCAGCCAAAGTGAATTCAACCTGCGTCCCCTCTTGCTCTTTCCACATACAGCTATTTAAATCAAGTTTTATGGGCTTATAACCATCTGAGGAATAGTCCGAATAATACAATTTATTTTCTGCTTGATGATAATAAGGATCTCTGGCTCCAAAACGAGAGGATGTCAATTGTGAAACCTGTCCACTCTCCCACTCATAAGCAAATATATTATCAATCCCTGTGTGCGATGATGTGAAAAACACATACTTATCACTGACTTGTGGCTGTGAAATATTGGTTGTTCCCGCCTGATATAAGAGCTTTCTATTTTCAGAATTAAGATCTATCTCTACCAAGCTTTTTTCACCTCTGGCTTGTACAATCAAAACAATAGACTGATCATTTTTAGCCCATTGTGGTGTCATAAAAAACTCATGCTTTTTCGCTGCAATTCTATGGATAGACTTGCCACTTGCTTCATCAATAATCAGAAGTGAACTTTCTCCTTTTGAATCCACTTCAACAGCCAGTATGTTTTTTCCATCAGCAGAAAAAACGGGTGCAAAACAATTCTTCTCTAACTTATATTTCTTTTTATTCCCTGTTCGTATGTCGTAACTAACTATCACAGCTTTATCAGCGTGTTGCCAACGCAGGTGAGCTTGAGATTCTGACCACAAGAGCTTATTGTTCTTGTAA
>NZ_JBFFKR010000457.1:0-1769 GCF_041555295.1 Ancylomarina sp.
GACTGGCGTGCATGTTTTAGTGGCTGCTCCGGGCTTCACAGCTTCTAACGTAAGGAATGTAGCTTTAACTGCTGATGGTAGCTCTCAGGGCGAAACACCACGTGATGAAGCTAAAATGATGACAGCTGAAGTTTGTGCAGCCCATATTGCCAAAGCTGTCTTAAAACGTAAGCGCGAGTTGATTTTAACTTTTGTAGAAGGTAAATTTACGGTTTGGTTGAAAAAATGGTTTCCAAGCTTATTGGAAAAGTTGACTTATAATCATATGGCTAAAGAGCCTAATTCAGGATTGGAATAGGTAATTTATAATGTATATATTGTGATTAATAAAGTATTAAACCTACCGTAAATATTAAGATCTGCGATTTAATCATCAAAAAATTTTATAGAGTAAAAGGCAAGTGTTACATTTGCCACAAATTATAATCATAAATCATGGGAAGAGCATTTGAATTTAGAAAGGCACGCAAGTTTAAGCGTTGGGATAAAATGGCTAAAGCCTTTACCCGAATAGGGAAAGAAATTGTAATGGCTATTAAAGAAGGTGGCCCTGATCCTGTAACAAATTCTCGTCTTCGTGCAGTAATCCAAAATGCTAAGGCTGTTAATATGCCGAAGGATAATGTCGAGCGAGCAATTAAAAAAGCAACTTCTAAAGATCAAAAAGACTATAAGGAGATTATATATGAAGGATATGCACCTCACGGTATTGCTGTATTGGTAGAGACTGCTACTGATAATCATTTGCGTACCGTTGCAAATGTTCGTTCTTACTTTACTAAGACTAAGGGTAGCCTGGGAACTGCAGGAAGTGTAGAATTCATGTTTGAACATAAGTGTCATTTCAAAATTGAGAACACAGGTCAGGATCTTGAAGAACTGGAACTTGAAGTTATTGATTTGGGAGTTGAAGATGTATTTGCTGAAGAAGATGGTATCATGTTATATGCCTCATTTGAAGACTTTGGTCGAGTACAAGCTTATTTGGAAGAAAATGATATTACACCGATAAGCTCAGGTTTTGAACGTATTCCAATGGATACAAAAGAACTTAGCGAAGAGCAAGTTGCTGATGTTGAAAAACTAATTGACAAGTTAGAAGAGGATGACGATGTACAGCATGTTTACCATAACATGATGTAAGTACTAAATCCTTATTCAACAACAAAGACCTTCATTAATCATGAAGGTCTTTGTTGTTTTTGGAAGGAAACGAAATTTGCTCTATTCCATTGTATCAGAAAGAGACTTGAATCCTTTTCCTAAGATCTCATTGGTTTCCATTACTGTGATGAATGCATTGGGATCGATATGTTCGATATAATCTCTAAGGATGGATAATTCCCGACGATTAACAACGATAAAGATCATTGTTTTTTCCTGTCCATCGAACATGCCTTGCCCCTTAAGATAGGTTCCACTTCGTTTCATATCTATTACAACTTTATCACGAATCTCCTCTGTTTTATCTGAGATGATGAATAAGGCTTTCTCAAAGGTTGAACCCTGAATGGTGATATCAATTACCCGACCCGAGATATAGAGAACGATGAGTGAGTAAAGTGGAATTTGCCAATCCATATCCACATATAAGCTGCAAAGTATTATAAGTAAGTCGACATAGATGATCATTTGCCCCAGTGGTAATTTAGTATACTTAGATACCATCATACCAATTATGTCAGTTCCACCTGTTGTCGCTTTTGCTTTTAATATCAGACCAAAACCAAAACCAATAAAAATACCCCCAAACACGCAGGATAGGAGAA
>NZ_JBFFKR010000458.1:0-1767 GCF_041555295.1 Ancylomarina sp.
GAGAAAGCATTAACTATTGAATTTTCAGTATCGAATAAATCCATAGCAATAGATCGACCAGAACCCATAATGGATGTGGATGTTTTGGCCTACAAACGTCGAATGGATCCTATGGATGCAGTAGATGCTTTAATTGAGGGAGAATATGTTTTAATCGTAGATTACTACAGCAGTGGACTGACGGTTTTAAATGCATTGAAAGACCACCTCAAAAAGGAATATTCTGATCAATCTTTCCAGGGACAACGTGATTATCGTTCCAAGTTTCGTGAACTCTCACATCGACTGGTGTTGTTGGTTAGCAACAACAAACTTACGGTTAGAAAATCACCGGAAATTGGCTGGCTTAAAAGCCTGTATCCTGAGATGCCAGAGTTTTTATTGCCCTTTCCACAAGTGCAAGGTTTGAATAGCTCATGGCAGTGGCACGAAAAAGGAATTTTCATACCTGTTTTGGGTCGCAAGATTCGTCCTTTTTTTGGCACCTATTTCCCAACACGATTCGAACACCTTATTCTTTTTGATCAATGGTTGAAACGCTACGAAGGTGAAAAGAAATCAGCCATTGATGTTGGAATCGGAAGTGGTGTTCTCAGTCTGCAAATGCTAAAACATGGTTTTGCGAAATTATTTGGAACAGATTCGAATCCTAACGCCATTGTAGGTATTCACGAAGAACTTAAAAGATCGAGACTTGATTCAAAGCTTGAGTTAATGCACGGGGATTTGTTTGCTGATTGTTCTGAAACAACAGAACTGATTGTTTTTAATCCACCCTGGTTGCCAGCATCACACGATTTAGAGGGCATTGACCAAGCCATATATTACGATAAGGATTTATTCCCACGTTTTTTTGCCGAAGCAACTAAGCACTTAAAACCTGGAGGTCGTGTGGCTTTATTGTTCTCAAATTTGGGTGAAATTACTGGCGTAGCCGAAGAACATCCTATCAAAAAAGAACTGGCTGAAGGTGCACGCTTTAAAGAGGAATTGTTTATTTACAAATCGGTGAAGGCAGCCTCTACTAAAACACAAAGAAATCAGAAATGGCGTGGTGAAGAAAAGGTTGAATTGTGGGTACTGAAAATGATTTAGTTCCATTGCCCTATTTTTGTTGCAAGTCCAAATATATTTACCGTTCAAAATCGCCCATCCTCCTCAAAGAGTTTGGGCTTTTTTATGCACTACTCTCAGCTGGTGCGCGATATTGAACTACCCTGTATTGAGCGAAGTCGAAATATTGAAGGATAGGCAGACCATCAGTGATGTCTCTTGTCATGCTCTGACAATAAGTAATCTATAAATATTATGCTGGACTAAATGGTGCAACTTCATAAAAAGGGTAGTCGTTTTTTATAGTCCCCTTCAGGGGATTTAGGGGTAGGAACTGGAGCAATGTGGAACTCGACGAAGTCCATAGGTAAGCAACACTTCCATAAACCCACTTGTTTATGATATTTTAAATTAATTTACAATACAGTATATAACCTAATGGATTGCGTGGTTTGATCGCTAGGTCCTATTATAACTGTTAATAGTAAATATTGTATTGGTTGAAGTGATGATAGAAATATGATAAGAAGAGATTTTTGCAATAATAGTAATGTCAGATTGAATTGCAAAAACACAAACTTATCATTCGATAAAAAGAAGGCGTGATGTTGGCTAATTTTTCATAGAGGTTTCGGTAACAAGTTGTTTGAGGTTTATATAAAAACGTCTCAAATTCGGAACTGAACGATATCATACTATAATGAAAACAAAAAC
>NZ_JBFFKR010000459.1:0-1756 GCF_041555295.1 Ancylomarina sp.
AGGTAAGAACCCAAATATGGGATCTAACGATGAGCGTGAGAATACATTGAATCAGTTATTGACAGAGATGGATGGTTTTGATACCAACTCGGGTGTTATTATTCTTGCAGCAACTAACCGTGCTGATATTCTTGATAGAGCATTGATGCGTGCAGGTCGTTTTGATCGTCAGATTCATGTTGAGCTACCAGATTTAAATGAGCGTGAAGAAATTTTCAATGTACATCTTCGTCCATTAAAACTTGATGATTCGGTTAAGAGTGAATACTTAGCGAAGCAAACACCAGGTTTCTCAGGAGCTGATATTGCTAATGTTTGTAATGAATCGGCTTTGATTGCTGCTCGTAAAAAGAAGAATGTTATACAGAAGCAAGATTTCCTTGATGCAGTTGATCGAATCATTGGAGGTTTGGAGAAAAAAAATAAAATTATCTCAGTAAATGAGAAGAAGACCATTGCTTTTCATGAAGCAGGTCATGCTACCATTTCATGGTTATTAGAATATGCTCATCCTTTGGTGAAAGTAACCATTGTACCAAGAGGGAAAGCTCTTGGTGCAGCTTGGTATTTACCAGAAGAGAGAAGTATCACAACAAAAGAACAATTGCTTGACGAGATGTGTTCTGCCCTTGGTGGACGTGCTGCTGAAGAATTAACCTTTGGTAAGATTTCTACAGGTGCACAAAACGACCTGGAGAAAGTAACTAAGCAGGCAATGGCTATGGTTTCTATCTTTGGAATGAGTGAGCAAGTTGGTAATGTAAGTTACTATGATTCATCAGGACAGTCCGATTATGGATTCTCCAAGCCATATAGTGAGAAAACTGCCGAGTTAATCGATCAGGAAGTGAAAGTTCTTATTGAGACCTCTTACAAGAGAGCGAAGCAAATCCTTAAGGACAATATGGAAGGTCTCAAGAAAGTTGGGGAGATGTTGATAGAGCGTGAAGTGATATTTAGTGAAGATTTAGAAGCTATTTTTGGGAAGAGGAATTTTGGGACGGAACAAATTGAAGAGGCTAAAATACTTCCAACAGAAGTTCCTGAGAAAGAAGAAAGATCAGAAGAAGAGAACAACTCTAAGGCTGTTTAATTCCTTATACCAGATATTTATTAAAGCTAAGTTGTCGATGAGAGTTGATAACTTAGCTATTTTTTGTTTAAATTGTCGGCTTAATTTTGTTGAGTTGTACTAATTCATATTCATAGTGGGGGAATTTATAAAAAGAGCTTTAACAGCATTATTATTCGGAATTATTTTAATTGCAGGGATCAACCTTCATCCTATTGGCTTTATTGCGACCTTCTTGGGAATAGCTCTTTTGGCGAACTATGAATTTTACGGCTTAATAAAAAAGGCCAAAGCATCACCTCAGGTCGGTATAGGACTTTTAGCCGTTGTGTTATTATTTGCTGCAATAACTTCACATATTTACTGTGGTAAAGCAGTCTTGTCTCACTTATTACTTTTACTCGTATTCTTAAGTTTTATTATTGAACTATATCGTAAGAAGGATAATCCTTTTGCTAATATTGCCTATACTTTATTGGGCATTATTTATGTGGCTTTGCCTTTCGCTTTACTGATTTACCTTGTATTTCAGAATGGAGTCGAGCAGTTCAGACCTGATATTGTCATGGGTATCTTTATTATGATTTGGGTAAATGATACGGTAGCCTATCTGGTTGGTGTTAATTTTGGGAAGCATAGATTATTCGAGCGTATTTCTCCTAAAAAATCTTGGGAAGGAAGTAT
>NZ_JBFFKR010000460.1:0-1756 GCF_041555295.1 Ancylomarina sp.
AGGTAAGAACCCAAATATGGGATCTAACGATGAGCGTGAGAATACATTGAATCAGTTATTGACAGAGATGGATGGTTTTGATACCAACTCGGGTGTTATTATTCTTGCAGCAACTAACCGTGCTGATATTCTTGATAGAGCTTTGATGCGTGCAGGTCGTTTTGATCGTCAGATTCATGTTGAGCTTCCAGATTTAAATGAGCGTGAGGAGATTTTCAATGTTCACCTTCGTCCATTAAAACTTGATGATTCGGTTAAGAGTAAATACTTAGCGAAGCAAACACCTGGTTTCTCTGGAGCTGATATTGCTAATGTTTGTAACGAATCGGCTTTGATTGCGGCTCGTAAAAAGAAGGATGTTATTCAGAAGCAAGATTTCCTTGATGCAGTTGATCGAATCATTGGAGGTTTAGAGAAAAAAAATAAAATTATCTCAGTTAATGAGAAGAAGACCATTGCTTACCATGAAGCTGGTCATGCAACTATTTCTTGGTTGTTAGAATATGCTCATCCTTTGGTGAAAGTAACCATTGTGCCACGTGGAAAAGCTCTTGGTGCGGCTTGGTATTTGCCAGAAGAGAGAAGTATCACAACAAAAGAACAACTGCTTGACGAGATGTGTTCTGCTCTTGGAGGACGCGCAGCTGAAGAATTAACCTTCGGAAAGATTTCTACAGGTGCACAAAATGACCTGGAGAAAGTAACTAAGCAAGCAATGGCTATGGTTTCTATCTTTGGAATGAGTGAGAAAGTTGGTAATGTAAGTTACTACGACTCTTCAGGACAGTCTGATTATGGATTTTCTAAGCCATATAGTGAGAAAACTGCTGAGTTAATTGATCAGGAAGTTAAAGAGCTTATTGATAATTCATATAAAAGAGCTAAGAAAATTCTTAAGGATAATATGGAAGGTCACCAAAAAGTTGGCCAATTGTTATTGGAGCGTGAAGTGATTTTTAGTGAAGATTTAGAGGCTATATTTGGAAAGAGAAATTTTGGTAATGAAGATGTTGAAGAAGCCAAAATAATTCCAACAGAAGTTCCTGAGAAAGAAGAAAGATCAGAAGAAGAGAACAACTCTAAGGCTGTTTAATTCCTTATACCAGATATTTATTAAAGCTAAGTTGTCGATGAGAGTTGATAACTTAGCTATTTTTTGTTTAAATTGGCGGCTTAATTTTGTTGAGTTGTACTAATTCATATTCATAGTGGGGGAATTTATAAAAAGAGCTTTAACAGCATTATTATTCGGAATTATTTTAATTGCAGGGATCAACCTTCATCCTATCGGCTTTATTGCGACCTTCTTGGGAATAGCTCTTTTGGCGAACTATGAATTTTACGGCTTAATAAAAAAGGCCAAAGCATCACCTCAGGTCGGTATAGGACTTTTAGCCGTTGTGTTATTATTTGCTGCGATAACTTCACATATTTACTGTGGTAAAGCAGCCTTGTCTCACTTATTACTTTTACTCGTATTCTTAAGTTTTATTATTGAATTATATCGTAAGAAGGATAATCCTTTTGCTAATATTGCCTATACTTTATTGGGCATTATTTATGTGGCTTTGCCTTTCGCTTTACTGATTTACCTTGTATTTCAGAATGGAGTCACGCAGTTCAGACCTGATATTGTCATGGGTATCTTTATTATGATTTGGGTAAATGATACGGTAGCCTATCTGGTTGGTGTTAATTTTGGGAAGCATAGATTATTCGAGCGTATTTCTCCTAAAAAATCTTGGGAAGGAAGTAT
>NZ_JBFFKR010000461.1:0-1753 GCF_041555295.1 Ancylomarina sp.
TGTTTTTAGTGGAATTGCCAAAGCAATTGGACCACACATTCCCACACAGTGAAAACTACCTAAAAGGCCTAGAGTTAGAGCGGATAAAAAGATCATTTCTTTATATTTTTATTATTCGAAATATTACTTTGACAAATAAATGGCTTCTTCCTGATAGTAGCCTTTATCTTGATGTTTCCAATCAATTTTAATGGCATATCGACCATTAATAAATTTATCTGACTTAAAAACCTGAAGTCCTGACGCATCAATTTTTATATCTGATCTCAAATCATTATCAGAATTTGATGGGCGATAAAAAATGATACTTCCACTGACTTCTGAACGTATTCCTTCTGGGAATTGAATTTGAATTGTACCTGCTTGTTGCGAAACTACAACTTTCTCATTCAAGGTATATGTATTCTTAATCTTATCAATCTTAGTCTGAAAATCGATTCCCTGCGGGTAATAATCCGTCGAAATAAGGTTAATATCCTGAGTCAAACTAAAGCCAACAAATATTAAAATACCGATAACATATAAAGAGATAAACATGGCTAGTTTTGTACCCCAACTTAAATTTTTCATATCTTATAATCTATATACTAATTAGGTCCAACAAAAGTTAAATCAACTTTTTCTACCAGTCTCTCGTTTGCATAAACACCAATCATTATTCGTGTCTTATCTGTTAAAATATATGCCTTAGGAAACTTAGCAAAAAAAGTTCCTTCATGAATAGAACTTGCAGCAGCATTAAAGGTTTTTCCAATAATCTGAATCTCTCCTTTTTCATCAAGGAGTTTAAAACTAACAGGTAAATCTTCAGTCGTTTTATTTACAATTTTGAAGCTATACATATTACTAATAATTCCTTCGGCTGGCTCTTGATACATCAAACCTGGTGTTCGAAGAATAATAGCTTCCAAATCTTTTCGAGATGCAAACAAACCTACCACAACACCAAGTAAAATAAATAAAACAGTGGTATAGGCAATTTTTCGAGCTGGCCATTTCTTTATAATGCCGTGAGTAATATTTGTTTCAGAATCGAAACGAATCAATCCTTTGGGTTTTCCTTGCCAAGCCATTACCGAGTTACAAGCATCGATACAAGCCATACAATTAATACATTCCAATTGAGTACCATCACGAACATCGATACCTGTAGGACAAACATCTACACAATCGTAACAATCAATACAATCGCCTTTGTTATCAGCTTTTCTATCTTCTCCAACTTCTAAAGGAGCTCGCTCCTCACCTCTTATATAATCATAGGCAACTACAATTGTGTTGGAGTCAAGCAAGACACCTTGCAAACGACCATATGGGCAGATCATCGCACAGACTTGTTCTCTCAAGCGAGAGAAAACAAAATACATCACCGTAGAGAAAAACAATAATGCTATAAACAGAATGGAACTACTCGATGGATTATCCCAAAGGTTTAAAACAAAATCAGCACCCCTTACATAGGAAAAAAGAGCACTAGATAGAACTAAACATATAACATAAAACAGCGTATGTTTCGTCGTTTTCTTCCAGAGCTTTTCAAAGTTCATAGCCTGTGCTTTCAACTTTCGTTGCTGCTGAGGTGTTCCTTCAATTAAATACTCAATTCTACGAAAAACAAATTCTAGAAAAACCGTCTGTGGACAAGCCCAACCACACCATATCCGACCATAACTGACTGTAAAAAGCACAATAAATACAAAAAGGGTAATCATCGAAAACAAAAAGATATGGAAATCTTGAGGCCAAAAATGAA
>NZ_JBFFKR010000462.1:0-1734 GCF_041555295.1 Ancylomarina sp.
CTCAAAAAAGCCAGAAGTACAGTAGATCCAAACCTTATTTACGAATTAGATACCTGGGAACTGACAGCAGAAAGTAAGTGTGAAAAAGGATCTCGCTTAAGACCGCATATCGTTTGGTTTGGCGAAGCCGTACCAGCCATAGTAGAGGCGTCAGATATCGTTTCAAGGGCTGATATTCTAGTCATTGTTGGTACATCAATGAATGTGTACCCTGCTGCTGGTTTAATTGATTACGCACCCTCTCATTGCCCAATCTATATTATAGATCCCAATGAAGTCAATATGTCATCCTATGGGAATCGCACATTCATAAAATCGAAAGCAAGTGTTGGTGTAAGAAAACTTTTTGAAATATTAGTATCAGACTAAGTCATAAAAAGGGATCTGTTCAAACTATTGAACAGATCCCTTTATTTTATTGCAACGAAGTTTTTATTTCATTCAAAGAATTAATCCAGATCCTCGTCTTCATTTGAAGTGGCAAAATCACGAGCAGACTTCAAAAGATTCCCTGCATACAATGCCAGATTCTTAGTCTCATTTAAGACGCCTAAGAATAGAACAGAATTTCTTGTTCCAACCTTCTCTGCCTTAATTCTCTTGATTTGTTCCTTTCTGAACTTCTTAATTGATTTCAATAAGCCTTCTTGTTCTTCAAGTACGGAGTCAATATTTACTGACTCATAATCCCTTTCATTAATAATCGTGTTGATGTGCGTAAAGAACTGAGACAATTTAGCTTGAATAACATTCAATTCTTCAATTTGTTCAGCCTCTAAAGCTTTGTGATTATTATCGATATATTCATAAACAGGTTCCACAATAAAACTTGTAGCATGAGCCATCTCACGAAGGTAATCGATTAACTGAACGTAGAATGCTCCCGAATAAACACTATCTTCTCGAAGTAGCTTAACCATATCAGGCACCTGATTTTTGATTTTCTTTACTTCGGCATTCAACTTATTTACCTTCTTTGAACATTCCTTAAGGTTAGTCCTGTCTTCGTAAGCCAAGCCAGTAATCATTTTACCAAAAATAGCAGGAATTTTAGCGGTTAAAGTCGAAACAGCATGTGTACACTGCTCAGCGGCATCACCTTTTATAATTAATGAATCATTATCTTCAGAATCATTAGTCTCATTTTTACGCTTATGAGCTCTATGTGAACGAACGACAAAGAATATTGCAAGGGCTAATAATCCGAATATTGCATAACCACCAAACCAGTTTATTAAGTTTGCAAATATAAAGGCAGCAGTAAAAGCACTAAACGCAGTAAAGAACCAACCCCCAATTACTGTAATCACACCGGTAATACGATAAACAGCACTATCACGCCCCCAGGCTCTATCGGACAATGAAGTACCCATGGCAACCATAAAGGTAACGTAGGTAGTAGAAAGAGGTAATTTTAAAGATGTACCAATTGCAATCAAAATACTGGCAACAGTAAGATTAACAGATGCTCTAATCATATCAAAGGCTGGTATATCTTTCTTGTCAATACTAGCATCAACCGATGTTTTTTCAAAACTTCTATTTATACTTCTTTGTATGCTTTCAGGTAAAATGCTTCTTAAACGATTGTTAGCTGATAATGAACGACGTACTATTAATCGACCAAAATAAGAAGATCCAAAACGCTCATCGCCTTCATTTTGACTACTTAAACTCAATTCAGTCTCAGTAACTGTTCTTGCTTTCTTTGAGAACCAGAGTGTAACTGTCATA
>NZ_JBFFKR010000463.1:0-1679 GCF_041555295.1 Ancylomarina sp.
CCTTCATCATCCCATCCGGTACCACGACCCACACAGGCACTTAGCTCAATATTGCTAAGAAGGTGAAGAATAACAGCAGCCGACGAGGTATTCGCTATCCCCATCTCGCCAAATCCAATAATATTAGATCCCTCGGAGTGAATGCGCTCTACCAAATCAGAACCCCTTTTCATCGCTTTTTCGAACTCCTCGGTCGTCATCGCCGATTCATTAAGGTATGATTTGGTACCATGAGCAATCTTGGCATTTAAAACGCCAGAACTCTTGTCGAAATCGTAGTTTACACCCGCATCGATAATACGAATATCGATATCGTGTTGCTTAGCAAAGACATTAATAGCGGCACCACCATTCATAAAATTAGCAACCATTTGCCAGGTTACTTCTTGCGGATAAGGACTCACTCCATCAAGCGCAATACCATGATCCGCAGCAAAAACCATAATAACAGGTTTTTTAAGCTCCGGGCTGAGGGTGTTTTGTATGCAACCAATATGCTTGGCCATTTTCTCCAACTTGCCCAGCGAGCCAAGTGGCTTGGTTTTTAAATCAATTTTCTGCTGAAGCGCTTCAGCTTTCTCAGTATTAAGCGCTTCTATATTGTATTGAATCATATCTTGTGTGTTTATGTGTGAATATTTGCTTAAGTCGGTAACTAAGGTAATTATTTTGCTTTAAAGATAGAGTGAATATATAGTCGCTTTTTGATCTTAAACCATAAATTCATTCACTTATCACATTAATCTTTTTTCTACTTTAACCTTATTACGTTTTGACTCCGCTCAACGCCCAATTTTGGGCTTCTTTCACTTTATCCTTCAACCTTTTTCCTTTAAACTTCAAGCGCAGCTGCTTCACTAACCCCAGCTTCCTCGAAAGAGGCCATTTCGTTGAAATACATCACAGCCGATTTTACAAGTGGGTAACAGACCATAGCGCCCGTACCTTCACCCAATCGCATACCGATATCCATGATTGGCTCAGCACCCAAATGGTTGAGCATGCTAATGTGTGCCTTCTCGTTCGATTTGTGTGCGTATAAACAATATTCCAAAACCTTAGGATTGATTTTAGATGCTGCCAAGAGTGCCGATGTGATGATAAAACCATCAATCAGAAGCGTCATTTTTAGCTCTGCAGCCTTAAGCATACCACCCATAATCATGGCAATCTCAAACCCACCAAAGTAGGTCATCACCTCAAGGGCATCCTTCGTATTACCTGTATATTTCGATAAACCTTCGTTCAGAAGCTCATATTTACTCTTCACGCCAGCCTGATCGAGACCTGTTCCACGGCCCACGCAATCTTCCAAAGGAATATCACCCAATAGGCTTAGAATAAGAGCTGCCGAAGAAGTGTTGCCAATGCCTTTTTCGCCAAAGGCGATAAAATTACAGCCTTCGCTATGACAATCTTCAATAATGCCAGCCCCTTTTTCAATGGCTTCAAGGCATTGTTCTTTGCTCATGGCTGACTCAAAACGGTAGTTTTTTGTCCCATAAGCCACCTTACGGCTGATGATATTCAAGTCTGGCTCGAAATCGTGATCGATACCCGCATCGACTACCTTGAAATTGATACCATGCTGACGCGAAAAGACATTGATAGCCGCGCCACCTCCCATATAATTGTAGAGCATTTGGTAACTCACCGACTTAGGGTAAAAGCTCACCCCA
>NZ_JBFFKR010000464.1:0-1650 GCF_041555295.1 Ancylomarina sp.
GTCTCCGCAGCATATTGAGCTAATGCTAAACTATCGCCTTTAAAATCGGCTATATCTTGAATGTCAGGTGTCTGGTAGTAATGTGCTAGTATGATAGCATTTTTTTCTTTTGCTAATTTTAAGACTTTGTCTCTCATTGCATCCATTATATTTATACTTAGAGTGTAGAAATTAAGATGCAAATATCTTTAAATTGTTGGGGAAATCAAAATTGATTCAAGAAAAAGAGGAAGTCTTTATTTTAGTACCTTTGGCGAAGAGTTTTCAGATTATTTGAAAGTAGATTATATCTTACTATAACAGAACGAATGAAAGTAAAATTAAGTCAATTCCTCCTTAAATTATCGGGGTGGAAATTTGTGGGTGAAATTCCTACAGAAAAAAAAGCGGTTGTTATTGCAGCACCCCATACATCAAACTGGGATTTTATTTGGGGAAAGCTGGCTTTTGTCGCACATAATATCAATACGACAGTTTTAATGAAAAAGGAATTCTTCTTTTTTCCTCTAGGTGCCATTTTTAGATCGATGGGAGTTATGCCGATTGATAGAAGTAAAAAAGGTAATTTGACAGATCAATTAGCCGAGGAATTTGCTAAACGAGATGAACTTTATCTATCTCTTTCTCCGGAAGGAACCAGAAGTAGGCGTCCAGTTTGGAAAAGAGGATTCTATTTTATTGCTCTCAAAGCAAATGTGCCTATCTTGTTGGGAGATCTCAATTACGAAACTAAAACGTTGAGTTTTCTTGATACTTTTTATCCTACAGGTGATGTAGAAGCTGATATGGCATATATTAAATCAAAGTATAAGAACTCAAAACCTAAGTATCCAGAGCTTTTTTCAACAGGTGATTAAATCTATTTATAGCGAATTTTAAATATTAAGTTATGTCAGATATTCTAAGACTTAGTTTGGTTCAAGCTGATTTAGTTTGGGGTGATGTGAATGCAAATCTTGATCAATTCAAGCAACAACTTGCTAAATTGAAAGGGAAGAGTGATTTAATTGTCTTGCCTGAGATGTTTACATCTGGTTTTATGATGTCGGGTAAAGACGAGATCGCCACATATACCAATATGGTTGTTGCCTGGATGTGTGAACAAGCTAAGTATTTAGATTCTCATATAATGGGAAGCATAATTGTAAATGAGAGTGATGCCTATTACAATCGAATGTATACGGTTTCTCCTCTAGGTGATATTTCGACCTACGATAAGCGACATTTGTTTAGAATGGGAAACGAACATCATCACTTTGTGGGTGGAAAAGAAAAGGGCATTGTAAAGATAGGAGAGTGGCGAATTCGTCCTATTGTTTGCTACGATCTACGTTTCCCGGTCTGGAGTCGCAATCAACAGGACTATGACCTTTTGGTTTGTGTTGCTAACTGGCCTGATGCGCGTCGTGATGTTTGGAATACGATTTTAAAAGCTCGTGCGATAGATAATCAGGCTTATGTTGCGGGTGTAAATCGTGTAGGTAAAGATGGCATGGGTTTAAGTTATGCGGGAGATTCTTCCTTATTTGATGCTCGAGGAAGAGATGTTGCGAAATGTGAAGAGTATAAAAATGATATTCAAACGACACATATTTCACTGGGTGAATTAGTTCGTTTTAGAGCAAAATTTCCTGTTTATCTTGATGCTGA
>NZ_JBFFKR010000465.1:0-1643 GCF_041555295.1 Ancylomarina sp.
ATACTCATATAGTGGCAAAAGCAGCCTATAAGAACCAGAACATGAAAACTGGCATGATTAAATGGGACTCTCTTGATGCTGTAAAGAATAGCACCAAGCGTATAAGCCAAGCCACCCGCGAAAAGCCAATACAAACCTTCAACTGGCAAATTCTGATACAGCGGTTTGATGATAAAAACCATCATCCAACCCATAAATAAATACATAAGTGTAGAGAACACCGAAAAGCGTCCCGTAAAAAAGAGTTTGATGCTAATTCCAAGCAAAGCAAATACCCAAACGACTGCAAAAACAATGAGTCCCGTTTTCTCTGGTAAGGTTACTAAACAGAATGGTGTATAGGTTCCTGCAATTAAAACATAGATAGAAGCATGATCAAAAATTCTTAATCGGGATCTTTTTACAGAATCTTTAGCTCGATGATAAAGCGTAGAGGCTGCAAATAAAACCACCATACTTAAGCCAAAAATACCAAAGCTGACGAGTTGCATGGTATTTCCAAATAAATATGCCTTTCTGATTAAAAACAGTGTACCTATAATTGAAACTATAAACCCAAAGGCATGAGAATAGATATTGATCTTTTCTTCAAGTGGTGAATAGGTTTTATTCTTGGGATTTTGCATCATATTAATAAGCTAAGCGGTTAAATCTATAACCGCCAAAGTTAAACAATATACCCATATCTAAAAATTTCATTTCAGCCACAAACAAAATGCTTATAACTCTCTACGAGAAGTATGATATTGATTCATGTAGGATTTTCAGAACCTGCTATGAAATATGACTTAATGCCCGTAATAGAAAAGAGGATAATCCATACAGATTATCCTCTTTTCTATTAATAATCCTCTCCCTATCGGGGAAAATTTATAATATTAATGCCTGCTCATTTCTAATATACTTTGAACCTGCCCCGAAATGCCCGCTTGGTTTGATGGGAATTCCATATCAAATGCGGCAGTTCCCACGGTAAAGCCAGCTGCTCCTGTGGTTTTAACCACTTCTATTCTTTCCTTGCTATCGATACTACCAGCCACAATAACGGGCTTCGTTGATGATTTACACACTTCCTGAACCAACAGAGGAATATCTTCTCCTGTAAATCGGTAGGCTAAGAGATCCAAACCATCTACCCCGTCAATAGCTGTAATCTGCTGGGCATGTGCTGCAATCTCATTAATTGTTCCTGTCAGAATACTCGGGTGATCTTCGATCTTTCCTACAAAAGGATAGTATTTTAATGGGTGATCTTTAACCATTGAAGCAATAAGTTCAGGTCGTGTTCCTCCCAGTAGGTAGTCAACATTCAGATCCATGGCAATTCTGGCTGATTTTTTTTCGCTCTCAGCATCTAAACTCACGACTTCCAGATAAACCTTAACACCTTCCTTTTTCAAATCCTCGGTAAGACTCTTTAATTCACTAATGGGCAATCCAATATCCTTAAAACCAATATGCTTTGCTCCTGCATCTGCAATCTCCTTCACATACTCTCTTGCATCAGATACGGTCTGATCATCCTTTGTCAACATAAATATAAAATCTACACTCATCTTTCTCTCTAATCGTTTGTTGTTTTGTATTTGAAAAACAAAAGTAGCATTTTATTGAATGCTACTTAATTTATTTTTCTCAACAAA
>NZ_JBFFKR010000466.1:0-1621 GCF_041555295.1 Ancylomarina sp.
ATGATGAAAACCCCTTTGACCATTGAAGGACAAAAAGATAAAGTGACTTTTCAAGCGTATTACCTGGAGATTGCTAAGCCAGGATTGTTGGGCTATATTAAAAAATACACCATTGGCTTACCGGGTGTCATCATTAAAGCCATTAAAGGTAAATCCCCAGTGACTAATGACCAGTCAACCAATGACCAGCTCTTGACAATCTCCCAAGATGAGAAAAGCCTGATGAATTTATTGTCCTCACAACTCTCATTGGAAGTGAATGATAAGGATGGCTATGTTTCGATATTAGCTCGTATGCCCCAGGCACGACCAGCAGCTGAAATGGTGCAACGTGCACAGGTTTTGCTCCAAGAAGCGATTACTGATTTTAAAATTAAGAAGGCTAAAGATCAAATGGCTTTTGTTGAGGAACGTTATGCTGAAAAAGAGGCTGCCTTTACCGCTGCTCAAAATAAGCTGGCTCGTTTTCGTGATCAGAATAAAAATGTGAGTACGGCTATGGCTCAAACCCAAATGGAGCGTCTGCAGTCGGAATTCTCTATGGCTTCATCGGTTTATACTGAATTGGCCAAGCAGCTGGAGACTCAAAAAATACAAGTGAAAGAAGATACCCCTGTTTTCACCATCATCGATCCTGTTTCAGTACCACTCGATAAATCAAAACCTAAGCGCCCAATGATTCTTATTATTTGGACTTTCCTTGGTGGTATTGTGGGTGTGGGTATGGTTTTCGGTAAACAGTTCATGGGTTCTATTAAGGAGCAGTGGAGTAACTAGCTGTCTTTGCGATCCCGAGAATTCGGGAGAAGCAATCTCATGATTAGAATTCTGTTGTCTGTTATCAGTTTTCTGTTATCGGTTATCAGGACCAACAATCCCGAAGCTTCGGGAGGCAAGTCAGTAGTTGCTGACCGATCTTGAAGTTATTGTTGTCTGTTGCGGTGCACTGAGCTGGTCACTGAGCCTGTCGAAGTGTCAGTTATCGTTTATCTCAAATATTTTATTGATATTAGCCGTTAATTGTGATTTAGGTAATGCTAAAGAAATGAAGAGTTATAAAGAGCTTGAAACATATAGGATAGCTTTTGAACTTGCAATTAAGGTTCATAGGCTGTGTTTATCTTTGCCAAAGGCAGAACAGTATGAGTTGTGTAGTCAGATTCGCAGATCATCACAAAGTATTAGAGCTAATATTGTAGAAGGTTATGGTCGAAGGAAATATAAGGCTGAATTTATTCGATCTTTGATTATGGCTAATGCTTCTTTATTGGAAACAGAATCTCACTTAGAGATGCTAAATAGTCTATACGATAAAAATGAGATTAGTCGATTGATCAAGGATTATGGCGAATTAGGAAAGAAGTTGCATCGCTTCATTGATTTTGTGCAAAAGAACTGGAAAACTGACAACCAGTAACTGACAACTTATCTTCGATAACCGAAAACTGATAACCGATAACCGACACAAACACCGACAACCGATATAGCCCAAAGGGCAAGGATAACTGAAAACAGATTAGTGTATGAAATCAAAATCAATCAAAAACATCTGCTGTATAGGCGCTGGCTACGTTGGTGGTCCAACCATGGCGATTATTGCACAAAAATGCCCACACATTAA
>NZ_JBFFKR010000467.1:0-1612 GCF_041555295.1 Ancylomarina sp.
CACCCGGCCACACTTAAGCATGAGGCAAATAAGAAAGATATTTAAAAAGCAGCCTTGATCTTTTTTGCTTCGTTTTTTGGATCAAGCCAAAAAATGAAGTCGGGTTTGGGCGAAGCGCCAATTTATTTAGGACGCTATTGAAAATAAACCTTTACGGATAAGAAAACCCCAAGTCTAGCTCGACCTGGGGTTTCTTATTTTTGTGTGGCTATTCAGTAAGACAAAGCTCGATCAGCTAGCCCATGCAAAGCTCATTTTCGGAAAAGCTCACATCTTCCGTTTCCCTTTTTCCCTTTTCGATATAAGTCATTAATTCTCCTGCCAAACTATCTTGTAGATTTTCAGAATCTGTCATGAATGGTTTCAGCTTAATTAAATCATCAATCCCAACCTCTTTTAATAAATTATGTAGAGCAGGGTTATCATCAACATTAGCCGAAGCAAAAGTGCTTAATCGATCGAATTGCCAATACTTAATATCGTTTTTTTGCAAGCCCGAAATCTCTTTCAACCTATCGCCCTCGGGGGTGCAGTTATGCGTTACAAATAAAAAAGTGCGAAACACCAATTTATCACCAACTACATTAGCAACAAAATAACCTACTTTCACATTGTTAACGATAATAAAAGGAAATAAAAGATAACCTCTATAAAACTCAAAAGCGTGAATCTCTTCCATTCGGATATTTAAATAGAAATTTAATGAGGACTCGTCTAAAATATCCAATCGCTCCGCTAAGCGATTCAATGCATGAGATTGAATATACACACCTAACTCTTTTTCTTTTCCATTATAATAATTGCCTACTAGGCTAGATGGTATGCTTATCCATTTAAAATGAACCTTAAAATCAGTTTTTCCTAATCGAAATACGGGCCTATAAGTTCCATGAATCTTCAGCATTGTACTTTGAGCATTGTGCACCATAATAGACGAACTATATGCCATATAAAATGGTCTTACCTTAACCGTTTCAATTGAAGATGTATACGCATAATATTTTGTTCTAGGATTAGATGAAGATATTATAAATTGTAACATAAGCCTCCCGTACCAATGATATACCAACTTGTACAATTTCTCAGTTTCAAAACGCTTTAAGAACTTTGTTCGAAATTCAGCCAATATCTCAACACCATCAGCTTTATTTTCAAGAAAACTCGCTAAAGCAAACAAACTACTACACTCCTGAGTTGATAAATAGATATCATTAACCTGAAAAATTCGTTGTCTCGATGATGTCTGTATCTCGTTATTAATAAGTTGAAGCTTTTTAGAAGGTATTTGATGACCAGGAAAACAAATTGGTCGCACAGGTTTTAACACACTACATCTCATTAACTCTAATTCCGAATCCTTTAACAAAGGAAAGTAAGCCTCGTAACCAACCTGTTCCATTGCCCTATATAAGGTTTCCTTAAACTGAGACAGGACTAATTTATAGCAATTATGATCTTTCAGCGCCTTCTGCTGCGGCAACTTCTTTTTCTTATTCTTTTTCTTGCTCATACGCTTATTTTTTTGAGCTCTACACCTAGCCCACACTGCTTATCAAAAAGAAATACAGTTCGTGATTTTAAAATTCAGATCTAAGTTATAAAACTTCGAAAA
>NZ_JBFFKR010000468.1:0-1611 GCF_041555295.1 Ancylomarina sp.
ATTCTTATTTCCTATCAGGAAAAAGATATTTATATCGCACTATCCAGGCTTCGTAATCGTTTAATATTCGTTTTTTCTTTGCTATTTATAGCTCTTTCATATTATTTTTATTCACTGACCAAAGTGAGAAATCTGTTAAGAGAAGAAGCAAAAAGAAAAGAAGTTGAAAAAACATTGCTTAAAAGCGAGGAGAAATTCCGCAAAATATTTGATGATCATGCAGCCGTGAAACTTCTTATTGACCCCAATACAGGCAATATTGTTGATGCTAATAAATCTGCAGCCAATTATTATGGATGGAGCTGTGAAGAATTGATGAAAATGAAGATTGGGCATTTCGATATGCATTCATCTCAAGAAATCAGGAAGATTATTGAGAATATCTTGTTTGAAAATAAAAACCAATTTGAATCCAAACATCAACTGAAGAATGGTTCTATAAGAGACGTTGAAGTATTATGCAGTAAAATTAAAATTGATAATAAGGATTTATTACATTCAATTATCCATGACATAACTGATCGTAAAAATGCAGAAGGATTACTTAAGGAAAAAACAAATAAAATAGAATCGCAAAATAAAGAATACCAGCAGATTAATGAGGAGTATCTGCAAATTAATGAAGAACTTAATCAAACAAATCAAGAATTAATTAGAGCCAAGGAAAAAGCCGAAGAAAGCGATCATCTTAAAACTGCATTCTTGCACAATATTTCGCACGAAATACGAACACCTATGAATGCAATTGTAGGCTTTTCAGGTTTAATTAACAATCCCGATTTGCTTTCTGAAGATCGTCAAAACTTCACCGATTTAATAATACAAAGTAGCGACCAATTACTTTCTATTATCACCGATATAGTAAGCATTGCCTCAATTGAGGCTAGACAGGAAAAAGTTCAGGATAATGAAATCAATATCAACTTAATTTGTAAGCTTATAAACGAGCAGTTCTTGCCGAAAGACACAAACCCGAATGTTACGTTTCGTTTACAAACCAGTTTAGCCGACGATGAAGCAATTATTATTACCGATTCGACCAAGCTAACACAAATACTAACTAACCTGATAGGCAATGCCCTTAAGTTTACCCAAGAAGGTTTTGTTAATTTTGGTTACACCGTAAAAGACAAGTTTCTGGAATTCTATGTAAAAGATTCCGGAATAGGTATTTCTTCCGATATGCACGCCGAAATATTTAAACGCTTTCGTCAGGTTGAAACGACTACAGCCCGAACATACGGAGGTTCAGGTTTGGGTTTGTCTATCTCAAAAGCTTATGTTGAAATGCTTGGCGGTACTATTTGGCTGAACTCCGAAGTAGGTAAAGGTTCTGTGTTCAATTTTACGCTGCCTTACAAAACGGTAAACTCGAAAGCGATACCTAAGCTTCCCCTTAATGGATTAAACGTTGAATTTATAAAGCCAAAAACACTCTTAATTGCAGAGGATGAAGATTCTAATTTTATACTGTTAGAAAAGTTCTTTTCAGACTTGAAAATAAATATTATCAGAGCTGTAAATGGGTTAGAAGCCGTTGCAGTTTGCAAATCAAACCCACATGTGGATTTAATACTGATGGATATAAAAATGCCTGAGATGGATGGTTTC
>NZ_JBFFKR010000469.1:0-1607 GCF_041555295.1 Ancylomarina sp.
AGTAAAACTCATACGCGATTTTATACGCTACAATGTCAAGATTATATTTGCCAATAAGTTCATCTATTTTCTCATTGCAGCCTTTGCCTTTTTCCTTATGGTCACTGGCATTATGCTATTTTCCGATTCAAGTCCCGAAGAGGCAGATATCTTTTCAACTCTGCTATTTCCTGGGATCCTGATTTTGTTCTATCCCGTTATCTACAATATTCAATCTGACAAGGATACCCGTATGCTCGAAATCATATTTGGAATCCCCAATTACCGTTACAAAGTCTATCTGGTGCGTTTTTTACTTAGCATCTTTCTCCTTCTGGTTCTTGTATGCTTCATGTCTTGGATTGTGGTGTTTGCCATTATCCGCATATCTGTTTTTCATATGGTATACGAGCTGATGTATAGCCTGATATTTCTAGCTAGTTTAGCTTTTCTACTGGCTTCACTCATTAAAAATGCCAGTGGTGCTGCCGTTGTCATGGTTATTATTGGCTTAATATTCCTGATTCTTGCAGAACCTTTGGAATCGAGCAAATGGAATATCTTTTTAAATCCTTTTGATGTTCCCAGTGACATGAGTTACGCCATTTGGCAAAATGTACTCTATCAAAACCGGATGATGTTGATTGTGGGTTCCATCATCTCTATCCTATGGAGTTTAATCAATATGCAAAAGCGAGAAAAATTTGTTTAACTAATAAAAAAAGGGGGAATTTTTAAATTCTCCCCTAAACAATAACCTTTCAAACAAACTAAACCCAATGGTTCTTAGGCTCTAATTCTACTTGCTCGCTTCTCTAACATGTTTACAAATAGCATCCATCTCTTTGGTGAATTCATTATAATCGAGCGCCATACCATTTATATAAGCACTCCATCCAGCTGTTGCTTTAGCGTAATGAATGGTTTCCTGAATTTCCTCATCGCTTGCCCCATTAAGTTTTGCCATCACGGAATGAAAATAAACACAATAGCGGCATTTCGTTACAGCTGAAATCCCTAATCCAATAAGTTCTCGCTGCTTACCATCAAGACTAGCCCCTTCGAGCTGTACCTTTTTAAACAAACCCCATTCCAATTCCAAACTCGCATCAGGAATCGATTTAAACATACTGGGAACAAGACCTAACATCTGTTCCATCTCCTCATAAATCTTACTTCTCTCCATAATATCCTCCCACATTTTAAAAGAATAAAGTTACGACTTTCACGCTCCCAAGTCAATACGCAGACTAATTCTAAACAAGCATGTATACAACTACTCATCAGACTTTTACCAGCAATAAACATGAAAGCCAATATTCTATTCATCAGTTTAAGATATTCATTTACCAAAGCACCCATTAAGAAATGAAACCCAAAGAATAATGATAAAAAAAATGTATAAACAGCTCTTATTTAGAATGATCGCATAAGAAAAAAGCTCAACAAACTAAATTTTTGGGCTTTTTGCTTTCTATACACACATGTCTATCAGACTTATTAAAAGATTCAAAATAACAAGGAAATAGTGATTTAGTAAATAGGCAAGTTAATCGCTAATTTACGAAGTTGGAAAGCCAAACGGAAACGTGCTTCAACATCGGCATAATCTGAAATTGGATCAAGCA
>NZ_JBFFKR010000470.1:0-1595 GCF_041555295.1 Ancylomarina sp.
CACCTTTAGTCTTCGCCTTTTTGTGCAAAATCTGCATTTCGGGTGTAATGTATGAAGGACTGATAAAATGCTTAGTCTGTTTCACACACTCGCGAGCGAGCATGGGATGCATAGGTGGTGGCAACATGGAAATAACCAAGTTAGCTTTTGCGACTTCATTAGCACGCTCTTCCTTATCAAACACATCAAATTTTAATGCTAAACCGTGGGTATGCTGCTTAATTTTGCTTTCCGCAAGCTCCAATGACATATCAGCCAAACGGACTTGCCACTGGTTTTCTTCTGAATGATTTAAAAGGTATTCTATCAGGCTAGTAGATGAAAGGCCTGCGCCAACTATCAGAATAGTGTTCATAGTATATGAAATTCAAATTGGGTTTTTATTGATGATTAAATATTGCAAGAAAAGATCAATATAAAAAGACATTGAGGTGCTTTTTACAAAAAATCATTTATTTAAAACAAAATTCACATAAATGTGCGCTAAGTTTTTCAACAAGACCGCAAAGTATTTTCCACCTTACGAGTAAATCTTTGCGATTTCACGTTTCATCTGCGTTCTCTGCGTGGAATTAGAAATGAAAAGTTTTTTTGTATCAATAAACCATCATGCTCTTTCTAATAAGTCTCAGCCAAAGCTTATATTTGTTCTAAATTTATTTTACCTTCCCTGATTCATTTTTCAGGATGAAAAATGAATTGTTTGACACTCGCTCAAACTCTTGATTATAAAAGATAAAGTGGAGATAGTCAGCAAGCATACAATTAATAAAAAATAGTTCATTAGCCAGTAGAATTGTGTTGGATTTCACAAATAAACAGGCCCTTAAAAATATCATCCCTTGGCAAAGCAAAGAAAAGCAGTTGAGACCCCTTTAATGAAACAGTATTACGATATAAAAGATAAGCATCCTGATGCGATCTTATTGTTTCGTGTAGGCGATTTTTATGAAACTTTCTCTGATGATGCCGTTCGCACAGCTGAGATATGTGGGATTACCTTAACAAAAAGAGCCAATGGTTCTGCATCCTATGTAGAACTGGCTGGATTCCCTCATCACGCTATCGATACCTATCTACCAAAATTGGTAAGAGCGGGTATGCGTGTGGCTATTTGCGAGCAATTGGAAGATCCTAAAATGACCAAAACCCTTGTCAAACGTGGCATTGTGGAATTAGTAACACCAGGCGTATCCTACAACGACAATGTACTCGAGCATAAAGAAAATAATTTCTTAGCCTGCGTACATCTCGAAAATAAATCGGCAGGAATTGCCTTTCTTGATGTGTCAACAGGTGAATTCTTAACTGCTGAAGGGAGTTTTGAGTATATCGACAAACTGATGGGTAATTTCCAACCTAAGGAAGTGCTTTATCAGAAAGGAAAAGAGAAACAATTCCATGAATTATTTGGTGGCAAGTTCTACACCTTCACCATGGACGATTGGGTGTTTACAGAAACCGCTGCTAAAGACAGATTACTGCGACATTTCGAAACCAATTCGCTAAAAGGATTTGGTGTACACACCTTGAGGGATGGAATTATTGCCTCGGGAGCTATTCTACAATATTTAGATTTCACCAAGCATTCGCAG
>NZ_JBFFKR010000471.1:0-1562 GCF_041555295.1 Ancylomarina sp.
AATTGGAGATGCGTTTAACGATGTGAAACTTGAGATAGACATTTTATTTCCCTTCGTATCAAGAGAACCATTATCTAAGAATAAATCTCCTGTTGTCGTTAAAGCATTTTGTAAAATCCAGGATTGATCATCTCCATCGAAATAGACATCACCATCTAAGGCTTTCCCTGCAAAATCAATAGGCTTATCAGCAGTTAAACCATCACCTTTAAAGTTTAGATCACCTGACATTTCTAGGGTCATATTTTCACTGAAATCAAGAAGACCGTGAATATCTAATTGATTTTGGACTTTAAAAATTGATGATGGATCTACATCGTCAGTCCACGTAATATTGTGGCATCTCGCATCAGAATTGATTAGAGCCGTTTTACTTCCTAGGAAAGAATTAGAATCGAAAAAGACATTGTCGAGCTCAGTAGGTATACATCCTTCGGATACTCCTCCTGAAGTTTTACTCCAGTTCAAATAGTTAGACCATTCATCGTTTACTCCGTTACCTACCCAATATAAATCAACGGCTGTAATTGAGCTCACCGTCCAGTTCGTAACATTAGTTTGTTTTATAGAGTTATTGGCTAAATAAGTGACTGAAGAACCGATACCATTAATGTCTGTTAGTAAAACGAAGTTTGCGTTTATACTTGTTTTAACTTCCAAGTCAGCCTGTTTGCCACTTTTACTTCCTCGGATGTCTATAGGGAAATTACAAGATCCAAGAGCTGTGAATTCTTCAATTGGGAAAGTTATATTTGATTCGAACTTAAAGGTATTTGGTTTTGTTCCTTTGTTAAGAGTCAGTTTTCCAATGTCTACAGTTCCATTTAATTCTCCTCCTTCTTCGAAGGTTAAGTCGTTAACTCTCGTATTAATGAGATTTGAATTGAAAGTCCCTCCATCGGAAAATAAAATTGAGTTAAAAGTGTATTTCCCAGAAAAGCTGCCTCCAATATAAAAGTCTTTATTGCTGAGAATGATGATTTGACTATTAATTGATAATAAAGTAAAAGTTTCTGAAGCAGTTTCATCTGCTGTAAATATGTAGAGAGCACGACCATTTTCATAGCCATGAATTGTAAATATTGAATTACTAATATCCAATGTTCGTTTCTTACCAAAATCGGTGTTTGTTGCTTCAAAGTAGTTGCAGGAAATATCAAAGCCAGCAGAAATAAAATGACCGTTTTCAAGTATTAGATTTCCATCAAGATTAAGATTACTTCCTAAAGTCCATTCGCCATCTATACCATCGAAAGTGACATTGTTTGGGAAATCAAAAGTATGAAGTACTAGAGTGTTCCCTTTTTCTGTCGAACGGAAATAGAAATTAACATCAGGTAAATTGATTGTTAGAGTATTGTTTAGAAATAACGAGCCATAAATGTAAGCACTTGAGATCTCAACAGTCCCCATTTGTAATATTGGATTATTGCCTTCAGAACCTCTCCAGTCCATTGTTCTGCATCGAATGTCCCCACTTCCTGTGGTTACAATCTGATTGGTATTTCCCGTAAATGAATTAATGTCAAAGTAGACATTGTCAAGAGCTGTAGGTACACAAG
>NZ_JBFFKR010000472.1:0-1554 GCF_041555295.1 Ancylomarina sp.
ATTTTGAATTTAAACTACCTGATTTGTCAATGGATAAGATTTCGGACTTATCAAAAATAGAATTCCCGGATTTGTCAAAAGAACTGCCAACAATTGAGCTGAAGAAAAAGCGAAGTCCTGCGAAGAAGAAAAAGGAAAAATGAAGCTAAATAAAAGTACCAGCGCCCAATATTTTATCTAAGTAAGGCAGGGAATATGCTAAACATTATGAGATTCCAATTGGGCTTTTGGAGAACAGATCAATTAGGATGAGATAACTTAGTCGTGCCTCCCTGTAACGACAATAAACAGTAAAGGCTGCCAACCCCCTATTGGCAGCCTTTCTTATGTTTGTCCTTCTCTTGTGAGAGGCTTAAAAACAAAGCATCAATACCTGTACTAAAAAACAGAAATTTAATTGATAATAATTTAACAAGATGTGTTAAATTGGTTGTTCGAAAAAACAATCCCTATCATGAAAAAATTCTACGACATACACATGCATGCTTTCGATTTAAGCCACCCCAATTTGTTGGCTTTTATTAAACGAGAAGGTCTCCTCGACAAAAAGACCATAAGCGATGCTATTCTCAATAATTTTAAATGGCATATGGGGCTGGGTTATTCGTTTAAGTGGTTGTTCCCGGGTTATATTAGAAAGGTGATTGAAAAAAAAATTGACAATGAGCTTCTTCAGGGTTATCTGCCCCGAATCGTAAACACCCTCTCCATTTTTGAGAATCCAATTGAATACCAGTTTCTTATTCTCGACTATTTTCTTAAAAATAAAGAGGCCATCGTCAGTTCCTCTAATCAACTAAAAATTGAGAATGAGGTATACGATAGCATTGTGCTCTGCCCTTTGCTGATGGACTTTGGTAAAAAGAACATAGAATACAGCAAAGAGGTTTTTTACGACCAAACGCCAAAAAAACCTATAAAAAAGCAGGTCGAAGATGTTTTGAATGCCATCCGCATTTACTATACACATTCCTTAATTAAGAATGAGGAAAATAGAATGCAACTGGTGAAAGATGATGTCGTAAAAGATAAGCTTTTCGAGATATACCCTTTTATGGGATTAAATACAGCGAATTACACAGCCGGGAAGTTGGAAGCCTTATTAGATAAATTTTTCTCGGGCTACGAAAACGATACGCCCAAGTCGCGACAGGTAAATTTAAAAGAGAAGCTAGGCCAGTTCAAAAATAATCTTGATGATGAGACTCAGGACTTCACCTACTTTTTTGCTGGTATTAAAGTTTATCCCCCACTGGGTTTTAACCCTTGGCCAAAAGAAGATAGCGAGGAGCTTAAGAAGGTCGAGGATCTATACAAAACCTGTGTGGAAAGAAGGATTCCAATTATGACACATTGCAGTGGAGGTGGCTTTTCTGTCTTTGCTAAGGAACAAGCCCGAGAGCTAAGCAATCCTGCCAAGGGCTGGTCGGAGGTTTTGAGCCAATACCCCAATCTCAAGTTATGCTTTGCTCACTTTGGCAGCCTAAAGGGTGATGACAACCAGCCATTAGCTACCTGGCGTAAAACAATAATTGAACTCACCCAGAAATACGA
>NZ_JBFFKR010000473.1:0-1548 GCF_041555295.1 Ancylomarina sp.
CCAATACTGCGCCTATAGTCAGTATTAATGCTTGCAAACCTATTGTATGAAGGTTGTTGATTATCTTGTCGTTTGTTCCAACACCTATACCCAAAAGAAATAACAAAAGGAAAATTGAAAATGAGGTTAAAATCCCCACAATTTTTATGATTTTT
This sequence comes from Ancylomarina sp., assembly GCF_041555295.1. Taxonomy (NCBI): domain Bacteria; kingdom Pseudomonadati; phylum Bacteroidota; class Bacteroidia; order Marinilabiliales; family Marinifilaceae; genus Ancylomarina; species Ancylomarina sp. The sequence continues at coordinate 156 of NZ_JBFFKR010000473.1, forward strand.
GGTCGATTCCCAATAAATAGGCCAATGCCCATTCCTAAAACCATAATGGCTAATACAATGATGATGTCCAGTAGCATAGGTGAGTTAGTGTTTGTAATTTATCTTGAAATAATAATTCTACTGGCAAAGTAAATAAATAAAGAGCCAGATAGGTATTAGGAAGTGAAATATTTGTTTTGAAATATATTGGGCGGAGTAAGTTGCAACTCCGCCCAATAATCTAACTACTCACTTATGAAAAAATGTAATCTTTTATTCAATTGCATTATTTGAGTTGATTTCACTTTCTGGAATTGGAAAGAAATGTGACGCATTATTAACACCAGATCTACCATGATCAAGCATAGTTTCGTTTAATTTGCCCCAACGTCTTAAGTCATGAAAACGCGAACCTTCCATTGCTAATTCGCAAACTCTTTCGTGCTCTATCTGAAAGCTGACATATTCTTTTGATGATCCAGTCATTGCTGGCATTCCTGCACGTGCTCTTACTGCATTAATATGAGGAATAGCTGCTGCAGTTTCGTCTAATTCATTAAGCGTTTCAGCATACATCAACAAAACATCTGCATATCGTAGTAAAGGCATGTTATTCCCGATTGAATTAGCATAGAAATCATCTTCGCTTTCAGGAAGATATTTTCTAAAGCCAGTTTTATCGCGAGGAGTACCAGCCCAATCCCACCAAGAATTGAATGTATATCCATAAACACGAGGGTTTGCATCATCGTTGAAATACTCATCTTCGAAGAATAATGTTTCGTACAAACGGTGATCGAATCGACCATCAGTAGCTATTTTACCTTCTCTTTTGAATTCCTGAAGAAGATAGTCACTACCAGCGATTTCATCCCATCCGCCTAAACCAGCAGGTTTTAACCAACGATGGTAAGGAAACTTAAACCAAGATCCGTTATCCGTATTTGTTGATAATTGTAGCTCAAATAAAACTTCATCAGAATTTTGATTGGTACCATTAAACATTGAAATGAATGAAGATTCTAAACTATAGTTACCGCTAGCTACTACTGAAGCAAAAGCTATTTTTGCAGCAGTATAATATGCTGTAGCATCTGTCGTTGTTTCACTTGCAGAGAAAAGGTTTGCTTTACCTAAATAGGCTAAGGCCGTATATTTAGTTGCACGTCCAATATTTTCTACTGTATTGCTCTCAGGTAAGTTTGCTGCTGCAGCAGCAAAATCAGCAATGATGAAATCCCAGCATTCAGCTCTTTCGCTCACGGCTTTATCGATACTTGATAAACCTTTAGGATAAGCATCACGAAGAACGATTTTTTCCCAGTTCAAAAGAAGTTTCAAATGATAATAGCCTCTAAGGAAATGAGCTTCCGCCAAAACTTTGTCTTTAGCATCAGTACTGATTTGTTCCTCA
>NZ_JBFFKR010000474.1:0-1544 GCF_041555295.1 Ancylomarina sp.
TAGTAATCTGAGGGGAATTGTAACTAAAAAGCCACCTTTAAAGATGGCTTTTGCAATTACTTTGATAGGTTCTGTAAGCTAGATATGTACTGAGATGATATAAAAGCTCAAATAAATCACAATCTCAACCACTTGTTGCGTTGCACCAATGCAATCACCCGTAAAACCTCCTATCCATTTCTGGAAGTAACGACCTAGAAGATACTTGGCTATAAAAGCAGGAATGATGATCAGGAAATATTTGATATCCTGCAAAAGGAGAATGGGTAAAAGACCTGTCAGCCATAAAACGAACTGATTCCCTCTGCTTAGCTTGTGGGCATAGTCCTTAGCCTTGGAATTATCAACGCGTGCATAGTCATGACTATTCACCAAACTACCTGCAAGGGTTCTGCTAAAGGAGTGAGCAACAATTAATACGATAGGAAGTGAACTTGCTGAAATGGCTTCCATTCCAAAGAAGCGAGCCAGAACAACAAAGATAATACCCGAAATACCGAAAGCTCCAACGAGAGAATCCTTCATGATCTCAAGAATACGTTCTTTGGTCCAACCGCCACCAAAACCGTCGCAAACATCCATAAAGCCATCCTCGTGCAAGGCACCGGTTAACAAGGTGGTAAATACCATACTTAGAACAAGTGAAATATTAAATGGCAGTAACGAGTCACACAAAGCAAATACCAAAGCGCTAAGACCACCAATGATGATGCCTGCAATTGAAAAATACTTGACTGCTTCGTGTTGATAGGCCTTTTCGAACTTGGCCCACTTAGGGAAAGGAATTCTGGTGAAAAAGGAAAGAGCGGTAAAAAAGATATTAAGTTCTCTAAACATGGGAGATCAATTGATGTATAATCTTACTCAAGAGTTTAAGATTATTTAAAAGAATAGACGCTGATTAAATATGATTTTGTATGATTAACATTAAATCATAAGGTATCATATTTGATCTGCGTCAGAATCTTTAAATTTATAATTAGTCGGCATTACTCACACCAGCATCTTCGAAGCTAGCCATCTCGTTAAGGAAGTTGACAGCCGATTGAATCAATGGAAAAGCAATGGCAGCACCTGTGCCCTCGCCCAAACGCATGCCCATATCCAATAGGGGGTTCGCTTTAAGCTGATCGAGCATTAACTGATGCCCTTTTTCTTGTGACTTGTGGGTGAAAATACAATAATCTAAAATATTAGGATGCATTTTTGAAGCTGCTAGTAGAGCTGATGTAGTGATAAAGCCATCTACCATGATGGTCATTTTTAGTTCTGCAGCCTTAAGCATGGCACCTGTTATCATTACTATTTCGAAACCACCAAAGTAAGTCAACACCTCTTCAGCGGCATTCGTACCTCTGTATTTTGAAAGGGCACGACCTAGAATTTCGTACTTGCGTTGCAGACCTTCATCATCCCATCCGGTACCACGACCCACACAGGCACTTAGCTCAATATTGCTAAGAAGGTGAAGAATAACAGCAGCCGACGAGGTATTCGCTATCCCCATCTCGCCAAATCCAATAATATTAGATCCCTCGGAGTGA
>NZ_JBFFKR010000475.1:0-1532 GCF_041555295.1 Ancylomarina sp.
AATGCAAAACCAAGAACAATCATAGCAGTAAATGCGAAAGCTGTATTACCTGGTAAGAAAGCAAAAATAACGTGAGAGAAAATAAGTAGTAAAGATCCAAGAATCATGATACTAGCTGATTTTCCTTTTTTATCCATAAAGGCCCCAAAAATAGGAGTAAGAACCATGGTTCCAATTGGAAGTAGTCCTACAATCATTCCTGATAATTCTACAGGAAAACCATATTTCTGAACCATTAAATCTGGTGCAAACTTTGTGAATGGGAAAATTGCTGAGTAAAATAAAACACAAAGAAGTGAAATTAAAATAAAGCCAGGATTCTTGAACAACAAGAATACATCACTCGCCTTGAATTCGTCTTCAGAAGCAACAATACTTGTATCAGCAGCAACCTCAACGTCCAGTCTCTTATCCATCATGTTATGAACAAAGTATGCCAACAAACCGATAACTAAAAGAATTACACCAAATGCTAAAGGACGTGAAATGATTTTATCAGCACCAGTCATCCATGGAGACGCAGAAAATGCGATAAGCATACCACCACGAGCACAAGCCATTTCAAGACCCATTGCCAATGCCATCTCTTTTCCCTTAAACCACTTTACAATGATTCGAGAAACAGTGATACCAGCAATCTCAACACCAACTCCAAATAATGAATATCCGATCATAGCCATCTTCAACGAAGGCTTATAGTCTGTTAAGAAAGAGTTTAGGAAATCATATCCAAGACCACCATTGTTAAACGTATCTGTCATGGCATAATAGTTGAAGAAAGCTCCAACAATCATAATACCAACAAAGAAAGTACCCGTGAATCGAATACCTGCTTTATCCAGAATAATTCCACCAAAAATAAGCATCAAACAGAATACGTTTAATACAGAATAAGAACCAGCAAAAGTTCCATAAGATGAGTTTGACCATCCCATTTGGTCACGCAGCATTCCCTGCAAAGGAGACATGATATCTGTAAAGAAATATCCTGTAAGCATCAAGAAGGAAACCGTCAGCAAAACGAACCATCTTGCACTTTTGCTGTCTCTTATTGAGAGACTAGCCGCTTTAGTTATAGCCATGTTTTTAAAGTTTTATTTCTGTTTAAGTTAATGTTTTAGAGGCCGCTAAATTAGGATTTATACTGAGACAAGCAAAACTGAGCTTTATGTTTTAGATTCATAACAGTCAGTAAAAAGCTATAATCATGACCTAACAAACTATTAACTTGCCTGTTGATCCAAATCTATTAAACTTCACTTTTCTCAAGTTGAGCATAAGTTTCAAAAACTATATTGGTGTATTACTTGTACTTTAAGATCGCCAACGAGTCATCCTTCAAACTTTGTCCTTATCTTTGGTGTCTGACTTATTTAGACTAAAAAGATGCAAACACTGACTCAAAATACTGGACTGTATACCGATTTTTATGAGCTAACTATGGCTCAAGCCTACTTCTACAGTGGCAAACAAAATGAAACGAGCACATTCGATTATTTCTTTAGAACCAATCCTTATAAAGGAGGTTATAT
>NZ_JBFFKR010000476.1:0-1531 GCF_041555295.1 Ancylomarina sp.
ATGTATAGACTTGTTTTCAGGTAATTCAATTAGTTTTTCATCCTTATCAGATTCTTCGTCTTCCATTTCATGAATCTCACCCAATCGTTCGAGCGAAATTTTAGCATCTTGCCATGAGTGAATGAATTGTACAAGATTATCGATTGGCGAATTCAACTGGCCAAGAATGTATTGCACCGCCAGCATCATACCTAAAGTCATACTACCGTTTACAACAGCCTGTGCTGCCAAAAAGGTGATAACGATATTCTTGGTTTCATTAAAGAATACCGAACCCGACACCTGATATTGATTCAATGCAAGCCCTTTGGTTCGCACCTGAAAAAGTTCTGCCTGAATGTTTTCCCACTCCCATCGCTTTTGCTTTTCGCAGTTATTGAGCTTAATTTCCTGCATCCCTGTGATCAGTTGCACTAGCGAATTTTGATTGCTCGATAGCTGGGCAAAACGCTTACCATCCAACTCACGACGTTTTTTAAGGAAGAGGTTTATCCAGATGATATAAAGACTCGATCCCAAAAGGAAAACAAGGAATATGGTCGTGTTGTAAATCGCCAATACCACTCCGAAAATCAATAGATTCACCATAGAAAACAAAATGTTCAAAGTAGATGACGTCAGGAAATTTTCGATTCGGGTATGATCTTGTATGCGTTGTAAAAGATCACCAATCATCTTAATGTCGAAGAAACCAATTGGTAGCTTCATCAACTTGATCAGGAAATCAGAAATCAGGGAGATATTAATACGAGTTGAAATATGCAAAAGTATCCAGGAGCGAATAAACTCAACCGATATGCGCGAAATGAAAAGCACCATCTGGGCTATCAGCACCAAATAAATGAAACTCAAATTTTGGGTATTGATACCAATATCAACAACTGATTGGGTAAGAAACGGAAAGATAAGCTGTAACATACTTCCGAAAAGCATGCCCAAAAACAACTGAAAAAGGAACTTTTTATAGGGTTTTAGGTAACGCAATAGGAAACCTATGCTCTGTTTCTTTTTATCACTCTCATCTTTCGCTTTATAAAAATCAGGCGTGGGTTCCAATAGCAAACACAAGCCTTTCAAGTCACCATCAACCTTAGTCGATGCCCAGGACTTAATAAACTCTTCTTTACTGAATTTGAGTAATCCTGAGGCCGGATCAGACACATGAACGATGGTCTTTTTATTCTTAGTCTCAATTTTATGAACCACCACAAAATGCTGTTGGTTCCAATGACAAATAGCCGGTAATGTCGCCTGCTCAGCCAACTGATCAAAGGTGATTCGTACCCCCATGCTACGAAAACCAATGCTCTCGGCCGCATCGGCGATACCCATCATCGACACACCCTCGCGAGTGATATAAGATTTATCGCGTAAGGATTGTAAGCTATAGGTTTTACCATAAAACTTCGATATCATGCGCAGGCAAGTTGGCCCGCAGTCCATAGCATCAAGTTGACGAAAATGGGGAAATTTCTTCTTCATAGATTAGGATCAGTCAATTATAAACAAATCAATTGCTTATAAAAAAACG
>NZ_JBFFKR010000477.1:0-1530 GCF_041555295.1 Ancylomarina sp.
CAGCCGTTCCATATTTTTTTGTGAAAGTAGGTGAGCGCAAAGAGTCTACAGGAAAAGCATAGGATGCTCTGTAGTTGTGTTTCAGGCCTAAGGTATGACCAATTTCGTGTGCTGCCGCATAACGAATCAGTTCACCCATAACTTTTTCGTCAACCTCATTGGCTTCTCCACGAATTGCAGGGTCGACAGCAGCCGTTTGGGCAAATCGCCATTGATACAATTTCTTAATCACATTGTGATAAAACAAGACATCACCTTGAAGTATTTCTCCCGAACGGGGATCAATCCAATGGAGTCCCATTGCATTTGCCTTTTCAGTTGTTACATATCTGAAACAAGAGTTTGTAAAGTCATTGGCATAAAAGGTGCTGTCCTTAAGAGGATAATCCTTTGCTACGATTGCATTTTTAAAGCCAATGGCTTCGAATGCTTTCTGCCAGTCTTCAATTCCGGCTTTTATATATGATTTCCATTTTTCAGGAATCGAATTGTCTACGTAAAAAACAATTGGTTTTGCGGGTTCAACCAATTCGCCCTTCTTATGGCGTTCAATATCTTCTTTTTTAGCTTCTAGTCTCCATCTTTTGACATATGCATATGATTTCACATCCATATATTCCGATGATAATTCTTTTTTTGGTTCATCGTAATAACCAATTTTTTTACTGGCCAAACGAGGCTGCATGGGTGTTTTGGGAAGTAATACGATTGATCGGTGCAGGGAGCACATAAACTGATCTCGCTTTCCCGTAAATCCCATTTGGGTTACAATTTCAACATTACCCGAATAAGCTCTTGCGCTAATTGTTTTTGTGGCTTCGGGTATTGACTTACCGCGGCCGGCACCGCCAAATGGTGAGATGATATCGATTTGGGAATTGAATAATTTTGAAACCTCAATGACTGATGCCTTATTTTTCAGGTTTCTCGCTTCAATTTTAAAGGCATGCATTATTGTTTGCATGTTGTTTCGATTAAACGAAATGCTTATAGGATCATTTTGATCCATCTGATTTTTTGTGTCGATTAAATGCAAGTACACCGTCTTTTTATCCTGGCTAAATCGAACCATCATCGGATTGTGCATCATTTGTCCTGCCACAGCACTTTTAGTCGAACTAATTTCTTCTACCCTGCTGCCAATTAACAAATCTCTTCCCATAATACTATCGGGAATCTCCAGCCACAGCTTATCATCATTCATGTGAACATTGATAAATCCGTTGTCACTGATATCAGCTTTGCTTACCAAACTTTGATACTTTTTTGCTAATGCCGAAGGGTTTGATTGCGCATGAGTAGAACTGCTTAAGGCTATCAGACTAATGAGTAAGAGAGATAAAAATTTAAATCGAAACATTTGTTTTTGTTTAAGGTCGTTCGGAAATAATCCGAAAAGGCTGTTTGGCTTTTAGATAGAGTGATTGGACGTTGGTCCAATCACTCTTTTATCTAATTCTTATTTAGTTGTAAGCTCGTCAGGCTTAATCCGAAAAGGATTGTATGCTTGTTTAATAGAATGATTGGATC
>NZ_JBFFKR010000478.1:0-1524 GCF_041555295.1 Ancylomarina sp.
AAACACATAAATAAACCTTTAAACAAAATGCCTATGGAACACATCCAATTTAAATTGGCTTTTAAGGCTTTTACTTGCAGGAATTGTAATGATGTCTAGAATGAAGCTTTACAAAATCTAGACAGGTGGGGATGTACAAGGCTTTAATTGCCAATTTAAATTTATACCATGAAGGATTCATTTACACATCCTACAGATCGATAAGCATATCGTAAACAAAACAGATTGACTTCGTATTAAAATTGGGGAGTATTTGAATTCTATTTCTAATTTATTTTTTAATCAAATTAAAACTCAGGTTATGAAACGAGCTATAATCAATCCTTTCACACAAAGAAGTCTGGCTTTAGCCTTCATGAGCTTTTGCGAACCTTGATTATTAGCAACTTCATATGTCTAAAACTTAAAATTATAATCAGATGAAAAAGAGATATTCAAATCTAAGAGAAATGTTAAGACGATTTATTGATTTCACTCAAGTTTATCAAATAAAGCTGGATGAGATTCCCGTAGTCAAAGAAATTATTGCGCTCATCCTTGGTCTTAATGTTAATTTCGAAACGGTGTGGGCTATTAAAGAAAAGGACTATAAAGGAACCACGCTTACGAAGCGGAATAAGAAAAATACGCTTGCCCTGCAACTGAGTAAGATCAACCAGCTCATCACTAATTATTGCATTAAAACCAATGAGCTGGAAGATATTGAAAACTTTAAGGGAGGCAGTTCGGTTTATTCCGGCTACAGTGATGGAAGGCTGATTACAAAAGCTAACTTATCCATAGAATACTGCGATAGTCTGGCAGAAAAACTTGCTGAAACAGGAATTAGCGAGAGCATGCTAGCTGACCTAAAGGACGCCTATGAGGGATTTAAGGCCCTAACTCCTCGCCCCAAAGAGATTCAGAGTACAACAAAAATTGCAACGGGTGAGCTATCGATCATAGCCAAACAAATTATAAGCCTTTTTAGATACCGTTTGGATAGGGTGATGAAGTCGATGTTTGAGCAAGATGATCCAGACCTGTATAAGGCTTATGTAGAAGCCAGAGATATTGAAAAGGTGGGACACAGAAAGATAGCCATTACAGGACATATTCTGGATAAGCTGACTAAGCAACCTGTTCCTCAGGCTCATTTTATTATTGAAGAGGCCAATATAGATCATAAATGTATAGGAGAACTGGGGGGTTTCCGAATTAAATCTGTGGAACCTGGCTCCTATACGGCCAGAATAGAAGCTGTAACCTATAAAAGCATCAGCCTGCAATTGGTCCATCGATTTGGTGAAACCAATGTGTTTGAGATTGAGATGGAGACGGAGGAAAGTCATTCAAGAGAATCGACTATAGTCACGGGTCAATAGTGAATGGTCAATGGATAGCGATTGGCTATGATTAGGGTGCTCTCAATCGGTTTGAGAGCACCTTTTTTCATGAAGAAAAGATCCGACGCAGATTATTTTGATAGGAATATGATTAAAAAATAGTTTAACCACAGATGACACAGATGAAAAAAATATTTAA
>NZ_JBFFKR010000479.1:0-1521 GCF_041555295.1 Ancylomarina sp.
AGTGGACTTTCTATTTTTTAGACTGAGGGGTGATTTTAGTTTTTATGTGTATAAATAAGCTGTGTGTTGTTTTGTTCCTTGATATTTAGCTTGTGTTTTTGTGTTTTAGGAGTTTTGATCTGGCCTTGAGTTGCTTGGCTTATTGTTTGTGGGTGCAGTAAATTTATTATTTGCTTGTTTTAATAAATTATTGTTTATAATTTAATGCTTCGTAAGAAACAAAACAAAATTATTATGACAGCAATTAAAAACAATTCCAGCATTAGTGAAATTTCAGAAATAGGTACAGGTGTAACAGAATTAAGTAAGAGTTACCCAATAAGCGAAGATGCTTACTTCGAACTCACCTTCGGTAAGATATCCGATAAATCAAATGAATTAATCGAAAGGATTAATGGCGGTTGGTTGAGTAGTGAATTAAAGGAAAAAGATGAAATTCGTGATTTGGATGTGCGAGCTATTTTTTATGAAGTAGAGGCAAAATGTATACGTCGCTCAAGTGCCAATCAGGAAAAGGCTTTGAAGGTAATGGATGTTTTGAATCGTTACGGAATGAAAATTATTGGCAGTTGCCACACCAACGAAAGTGCACAGATAAGAGCTTTGTTGAGTGATTTAGAGGCTCCCGAAATGGAAGAGAATGTGAGTTCGGTACCTGATTTAAAGCAATTAATGGCGAATTTGACGCAATCGCAAGCCGGATTTGATACTTCGTCAGCTAAGTTGATTGAAGATAAAAATGCACGAGAACATACCAAGCCTGCATCGATTGTAGCCAAAGAGTTAAAAGAGCTTTTTAACGATGAGTTCGAACCTTACTTAAATGCAATGTGCATGGCAAATCCTGCAAAATACAAGGCTTTTTCCGAATTGGTAAATGTATTGGTAAGCGATAGCAACAAGAAAGTTCGCGACCGATTGGCAGCCTTAAAACGCAAAAGAGAAGCCGCTAATACTGAACTAAATTAGAGAAAGCTACAACAACTAAAATGTTTAAGTATTTCAAGCTGTTGCGCGATTAGCTTCGCGTTTCTTTAAGATATCCCACCTAGAATTATAACAAAGGAAACGCCTCAAACTAATTAAAGTTTGGGGCGTTTTCGATTTTATTTAATCTCGAGTTTGTAATAAAAACGTGTTAGCGTCTGGCGAAGACACTCCTGACAGGGTTTAAACGGATGAATTTCAATTCAGACTGGATTGTATGTCTATAACTGAGATAATTTATCTTGTCGGACAGTTTTGTTTCTTTTATCAGTATTAAATCCCCTTAGAAAGGATCTCTTTATTTATGGCTTTAACCAAGGCCGGACCTTCGTATATAAAACCTGTGTAGAGTTGAATAAGAGAAGCACCAGCTTCTAATTTTTCTAAGGCATCTTCTTTACTCATTATACCACCCACACCTATGATAGGAATACGACCATTCGATTTCTTATGAATATATCGAATCACTTCAGTAGATCGATCACGAAGAGGTTGACCACTCATGCCGCCAGCACCTACTTTTTTAATCTGCTC
>NZ_JBFFKR010000480.1:0-1507 GCF_041555295.1 Ancylomarina sp.
ACAGAGATTTCATATTAAAATGTAAATCCCAAAAGATGTGTTCAAGGAAGTTGAAATATGACATTTATAGTTTTTCATTTCTTATTGGGCTTAGATAATCCCTTTTTTATTTTTTGAGATTTTTGATCTTTAAAAAAAATCATAAATTTGTCCACCCAAAGGAAATGGAGTTTTCCTACTTAACTGCCCCAATGGCTGATGACTCCTGCGAATATCTTTTTCAATTTCACAGGATTGTTATGCAAAAAAAACTATACAGCTCATATTCACTTGCTCGTAAGTATATTCTAAGCAAGCAACCTGCTCTTTTATCCATATTAGAGTGGCTATTGTTATCAATGGTCATTGCCATTTGTGTGGGTTCGGCCTGTGCCTTCTTTTTAATCAGCTTGGAATATGCCACCGATTTTAGAAATGCACATGAGTGGCTTATTTATCTTTTGCCTTTGGCAGGGATTCTTTTGGGCTATGTGTTTTACCGCTGGGGAAAAGATATTGCACCAGGAAATAATCTGGTGATCAGTAACATTCATAAGCCAAAAAAGATCATTCCTTTTCGATTGGCTCCCTTTATTCTGGGAGGAACCGTGTTTACCCATCTCTTTGGTGGATCTGCCGGTCGTGAGGGCACCGCAATTCAAATGGCAGCTGCTATTTCCGATCAACTTAGTCGTGTTTTTAAGCTGAGCAAGTACAATAGACGCATTATTTTAATATCAGGAATGAGTGCCGGTTTTGGTGCCGTTTTCGGAACGCCATTTGCCGGAGCCATATTCGGATTAGAGGTATCTCACATGGGAAAAATCAAATACAATGCCATTTTCCCGGCCTTTGCTTCTTCCTTTATGGCTGATTATGTCACCAAATCTTATGGCGTATCCCATTCCCATTACATTTTAGGTCTTGTGCCCGATATTAATCTGCAAGGTCTTCTTATCACAATTTTGGCAGGAATTTGCTTTGGCTTAGCTGCTCTCGGCTTTATTAAGCTGACATCATCTTACAGCAAGCTCAGCAGTAAATACATCAAAAAAGCCTACATGAGACCTTTCTTTGGAGGGCTTCTCATATTAGCTATTGCAGGCCTTTTGGGTACGACTAAATACCTGGGCTTAGGTCTACCTACCATTGTCGAATCTTTCACGGTTCAGCAAGCACCCTACGTTTTCTTTTTTAAACTTCTACTGACAGCCATTACGCTGGGCGCTGGTTTTAAAGGGGGAGAAGTAACGCCTTTATTCTTTATTGGAGCCGCCTTAGGCAGTGCCCTGTCCATGTTTCTGCCTTTGCCGGTCGGTCTTTTGGCAGCCATGGGTTTTGTAGCTGTCTTTGCCGGTGCATCCAATACACCACTAGCATCCAGTATTATGGCTATCGAACTCTTTGGTATAGCCTGTAGTCCCTACGTTGCTATTGCCTGCATTGTGGCTTATCTCATTTCCGGGCATCATGGTATCTATAGCTCACAGCTTATTGGCGATGCCAAATCGGTAACCAAACTACGAGA
>NZ_JBFFKR010000481.1:0-1506 GCF_041555295.1 Ancylomarina sp.
AAACAGTGCCACTTCCTGATGAACGATTTCTTCTGCTTCGAAATAATGTGCTTTAAAAACGCCAATAATCTTTTCAATTTGCAGCACCACATTCTCAACCTTGCTCTCATCCATATAGGCTACGATTGTGTATCGTGAAACGCCTTTCACCTCGGATTCCGAAACAGTTAAACTCTCTATATTGATTTTCCTTCTTGAGAAAACGATGGTTACTTCATTCAGCAGACCGATATTGTTTTCTGAAAAAACGCTTATTGTATATTCTTTCATCTCTTTAGGTTTTTGAATTCTATTCTACATTTCACCTTAAAACATTTTAACGCAAAGAGCACTAAGGCTTTTCGCAAAGCTCGCTAAGAATTTATTACTAAGAAAACCACATGGCCCCTCTTTAACCTTTTTAGCTCTGCTAGGAACTACTTCGTCGTAGGCTAACAGGTTTATCGTAAATTCGTAATTCATAATTGAAAATTACTCCAGTCTCATCTCAGAAACGGCTGCTCCAGGTTCAATCATCGGTAATACATTAGATTCAGTTTCGACAACAACTTCCAAAAAGTAAGCGTTTGGCGATTCCAACATTTCTTTGATAGCTGCGTCCAGTTCTTCACGTTTGCTAACTCTTTTAGCTTGTATACCGTATCCCTCAACAATCTTCACGAAATCAGGATTCTCCAATCGAGTACAAGAAAAACGCTTATCGAAAAACAGATCTTGCCACTGTCGTACCATACCCAAGAATGAGTTATTCAAAACAATGGTTTTAACAGGCAAATTGTATTGCTTAATCACTGCTAATTCCTGTAAAGTCATCTGAAAACCACCATCACCAGATATGGATACAACTTGAGCATTTCTATCTCCAATCTGAGCTCCAATGGCTGCTGGCAAACCAAATCCCATAGTTCCCAAACCTCCTGAAGTAATTTGCGTATTCGGCTTTTTAAACTCGTAGTAACGAGCTGAAGTCATTTGATGCTGACCAACATCGGTACACAAAATGGCTTCACCATTAGTTTGTTCTGATACTAAACGAACAACTTCAGCCATATTAATTTGCTCTCTGTCAGAATAAGCTTGTTTCTTGATCACTTTATCAAATTCAAGCTGATAGAAATCTTTAAAACTCTTCATCCACTCAGGCTTAACATTTCCACGAACCAATTCATTCAAGGCAGTCAAAGCTTGCTTTGCATCAGCCAATACGGGTACATCAACCTTTATATTTTTATTATGCTCCGATCTGTCGATATCAATATGAACAATCTTAGCTTGCGTTGCATATTTCGCTGTATCTCCCGTTACTCTATCATCGAAACGCATACCAACTGCTATCAAAACATCACATTCGTTGGTGTTTTTATTCGGTCCGTAATTACCATGCATACCCAGCATCCCAACATAAAGTGGATGATCTGTTGGAAAAGATGATAAGCCCAACAAGGTACAAGCAACAGGTGTCTGAGTCTTCTCAACAAAAGCCATCAACTCCTTTTCGGCTCCTGA
>NZ_JBFFKR010000482.1:0-1489 GCF_041555295.1 Ancylomarina sp.
AAAAACATTTTTAACAGCCCTTTTAAGTTTAAGTATTGCCATGCAATTCACTTATGCTCAAGGTGCTTTAGAACAGAAAAACGATCCATTCTTTGGAGAAAGTTGTACCAGTATAATGGTAGGTAAAAAAGCAACAACTGATGGATCTGTTATTACCAGTCATACTTGCGACGGACGTTACCGTACCTGGTTGACGATGGAAAAAGCTCAAGAGTTCGACAAGAAAGCGACTCATAAAGTTTATAAAGGCACTTTAAAAACTGAAACCGCTTGGGATCAAAGAAAAATGAAGCTTGTCGGTGAGATTGATCAAGTAGAATCAACTTTTGCTTACTTAAATACAGCTTACCCTTGTCTTAACGAGAAACAACTTGCAATTGGTGAAACAACCTTTGTTGGCCCGGAAGAGCTACTAAATGAGGAAGGCATGTTCCTGATTGAAGAGCTGGAAAGAATTGCATTGCAACGTTGTACAACTGCTCGAGATGCGATTAAACTAATTGGTAAACTTATCAAGAAGCACGGATACGGCGACTGGGGTGAGTGTATCACTATTGCTGATAAAAAAGAAGTTTGGCAATTAGAGATCCTTGGTGAAGGTCCTGATAAAATTGGTGGTGTTTGGGCTGCTCAGCGTATTCCTGATGGTCATATTGGTGTTTCTGCTAACATTTCACGTATAGGGAAACTTGATCTTAAGAACTCTGATTATTTTATGGCATCAGACAATGTCTTTAAAGCTGCTAAAGATTTAAAGCGTTGGGATGGCAAAAAGGAATTCAAATTTTGGGAAGTATATGGTGGTGTTGATAAGCCATTTAAAATTCGCGAATTCTTTATTCTTAATCACTTTGCTCCTTCTTTGAATCTTGATTTTGAAGCAGATGAACTACCATTCTCTGTTAAACCAGACAACAAAATATCTGTAAAGGATGTGATGGCCATGTACAGAGAGACCTATGAAGGAACTAAGTATGATATGACTCAGAACCTTAAGGTGATCAAGAAAAAATACAATGGCGATAAGGAAGTTATCGGTCAGGATACAATCATTGCTACTAATGCTCACCCATGGCCTACTGGTAATTGTCGTAAACTATCTAACTTCCTTCAAAAAGATGCGATTGAATACCAACGTACTGTTGCTGTTTCATGGTGTTCTTATTCATTTGTAACTCAGTTGAGAGACTGGTTACCTGATGAAATTGGTGGTGTCGCTTGGTTCTCATTCGATAATCCAGGTCAAAGCCCACGTATTCCAATTTATGCTGGAACAACTGAATTACCTGAGTCATTCAACTATTGTGGACAAAAGCGTTTTCGTGCTGATGCAACGATATGGTCTTATCGTAAAGCTAACAAGCTAGCAACACTTGCTTGGCAGGACACACGTGAAGAGATGATGGCAGATGTCGCTCATTTCGAGAATAAAGGTTTTGAAGACGGTGCTATTCTTGAAAACAAAATCGCTAAGCTGATTGAAGAAGGA
>NZ_JBFFKR010000483.1:0-1479 GCF_041555295.1 Ancylomarina sp.
AAACAATGCTCCCTTATTGTTGAAATAAAGATCTGCGTCGTCGTCGAATTATCATTTTTGTAGCCATGCTTTTTCTATTTTTGTTGAGACAAATGTAGAGACAATTTTTCGATAAAACCAAATCAAGCCCAAAGGGAATATTTGCGCAAAGGTTTTCGCAAACTCTAAATAAGATTCTTAATCACCTGTAGATGCAACACTTGCATTTAAAGATATTTTTTTTGAAAAATCTCATATTTAATACTGCTTTTTTTCTACAAAGGCATATAATGAGTCCAAATTCATATTTAGAGCCTTTCGGAAAAGGGTTTTTACAAATAAAATAATCATCATTTTTTTCAGAATCGATTTGGCTTTAAAGTCAATTAATCGCCTCTCTCAAGTTTTCACTATGATGCTTTGTTAAATCCATAAACCGAATAAACAAATTGTACAGACAGCCCCTCATTAAATTTTAAAAGCCAAATTGTGTGTTTTATCAAAACAAGTAATTCATACTAGTTCATTATTATAAAAAGAACTAAATTGGATATTTACACAACAAAGTCACTACTGAATTTATCACGACACCTATCGGTTTAATTGGTTCTATCGTAATAACACTAACAAATAAAGCTATGAGTTATTTGAGTAACTTTTTTGTGTCCCTGGATCAACTGGGCAATACTTTAGCCGGAGGACATCCCGATAATACGATATCTGCAAGGATAGGTTATTACAATTACCATGATGATTATTGCAAAGAGACAGCATTACACTGGAGGCTTTTTAGGCAAATAGTCGACACCACATTCTATCCGGTTTATGGGGAAGGACATTGTCATGAAGCCTATTACAACGAAGCAGGTGAATATTTCGATGATACAAAAAACTGGGCGATAGCTATTTTAGCTATATTCATTATTCCCTGCTGTTTACCAATAGGGCTTATTCTATATACATTATTCATTTCAGGAATAGTCTCCCCTAAGGATATCGATCTTACTAACAATATCAAACAACGTATTATTGGAGCTAATAATAAGTTAAAAGGAACCCTCAATGAATTTAAGGAATATGATATTCTAGTAAATACCGACATAAAGGAATTAAACGCTGAAACTCAAACATTATTGACGAATCTCACAAACATCATTAATTCAGCATAGCCTAATTGCCAAAATTAGGATAGTGCTCAAAGAGAACTCATAATAGAAAAAAATCCATAAAAAAAGAGCATCACTCCAATAAAGTGATGCTCTAAATATGATATCGTAAGCGAATTAGGCTACAACGGCTTCCTCAGCAACTGTTGCTTTCTTCGATTTGCGGTATGTATATGAGTTGTAGATGCTTCTTTTTGCAAAACGAGCTTGCTTATCAGAGTTAATCATCTTTTGGAAAACATTCTTATTCACACCATAGTATTCGTAAGCTGAACCATCTAAAAAGGTCACCTCAAGCAATAGTCCTTTATGCTTTAAGTCAGCAATACCAACT
>NZ_JBFFKR010000484.1:0-1476 GCF_041555295.1 Ancylomarina sp.
CTTAAAGATGACAAACGTTCTACAATGAAGCTGGGCTTATCCTACTCACAGGTGATTAACAAACGCCTACAAGCCTTGTTCTCCCTAGAAGTTGTGTCACAGTCTGGTCTTCTTAGCACACCATTCCATCGCGTCTTTTTCGATGATGCTATTGCTGTTGAAAATAATAAGACCGAGCTAGGAAAACTAAGTCATATTGAGATGCTAGATGATAATCGGCTGAAGATTCCAATTTCAATGCGTTGGAATTATTATTTTAACGATTTCATGCGAGTAAGAACCTTCTATCGTTATTATACCGACAGTTGGGGTATTACAGCACATACAGCAAGTATAGAACTGCCTATGCAAGTTTCGCCTAGTTTAATCGCTTCTCCATTTTTCAGATATCACACGCAAACGGCTGCTGATAATTTCTACGAATTTGGACAAGCTAGCAACACACAAAGACCTGATTTCTACACATCTGATTACGACTTATCAGACTTAAGTAGCACTAAAATAGGTTTGGGCTTGCAATATTCTCCTGTAATGGGAGTTGGGAATTTTAAATCTCCCTTCAGGAAAAATAAGCAGGCTCAGTTCAAAAGTATTGGTTTAAGAACCGCCTATTACGATAGAAGCGACGGATTAAGTGCTTGGTTAGTTAGCCTAGATTTTGCTTTTACCTTCTAAAACAATAGTGTAAAGAGTTATTTGTTTAGCTCTTTACACTTCTACTATATTTTCTTGCTTTAACACTCTATTACCATCCCATCGGTATGCAACCAGATGCCCCCCATTAGCAACACAAGCATCTACACAACATAAATTTTCTCTTACAACACCAGCCTGTCCATTCAAACAATAATGTCCGAAAAACACGGGCAATTCTTGCTCAGAATAGGGTACAATCTCCTCACAAAGTTCAGGGGGTATTGTATAATTAGGTAGTTTAAATCTGTTACCAAATGCTAGAGAACTGAAACTCTCCCCTTCCATCTTATTCCACCATTTTATTCGAAACATATTGCGTTTAATACCATAACTGTCTTTTATAACCAGATCGTTGGGTAAGGCAAACTCTCTTCCCTTAAGTATAAGCATACAAGCATCGTACATCTTTCCTTTAGTGGCATATATTTTCCGAAGGAACTTCTTATTAAGCCTATTTTCAGGATGTTTTGTTTTAATTAAGTTAACAGCTTCTTGATCCCAACACGCATGAATGACTCTAAAGCCATCAAACTCAAGAAACAAAGGTAAAGTCCTCAACCACTTTAAGTAGATTTTCTTTGCCTCTTTATTAGCCTGAAATTCCAGATAAGTTCTTCTAATTTGAGCCTTATTTCTCAAGCTGTGTTCACGCAAAGGAATCCCCTCGTCATCTTTTGTATAATAGGCCAAAACATTGAGCTCATGGTTTCCTACAATCGCAAAAGCTGAACCATGATCTACCATATTTTTTATCAAGCAAAGACTATCGATCACTCGAAA
>NZ_JBFFKR010000485.1:0-1461 GCF_041555295.1 Ancylomarina sp.
ATCCAGTGTTATGGGCACATGAATACCGCCTACACCTTCAATTAAAAGCGTGTCGTAAGCTGCTTCCAGCTTCTCTGTTGATGCATTTATCACATTAATATCTATTTCATCCCCATCTATCTTAGCGGCTAAATGGGGAGAAGCAGGGTAGGTGAATACATAAGGACATGTTGTACCATCTTTGTCTTCCTCGTAAGGCTCTACACCCATAATCTCACGATGAGCGAGTATATCTTCTGAGATCCCGACACAGCCCGTTTGAGCAAACTTTTGTGTCATCACGTTCACATTTCTATCAAGAAGGTATTTTGCCATTAAACCAGTAGCGAAGGTCTTTCCTGCGTCAGTATCGATTCCAGTTATGAAGTAAGTGCTCATATTTGATGATTTTGTTAATGTGTTAATTTGTTGATTCTGTCAATATGGAAACGACCACATCATCATATCAACTCATGCTCTAGAAGTGATTTGAGTTAATTTTCTTGAAACTTTTTTACTTTAACCTTTATCCTTGATTTTCGGTTTTGCAATAAAGTAGATAGGCTGATAGCTTAGGGGAACACCCAGTTCTGTTCCAAAAAGATCTTTATAACGTTCTTCGAAGTTCTTTAGATCCGATTTTGTCCAGACCTTTCCGGGTAAACCGTTGACGCCGGTTCGTTTCATATGGTGCAAGATCTCGATAGGCTCAGGGAAATGTCGGGTGATGATTTCTTTTTCACTCCAAACCACATCGAAGTACTTTTCCAGAAGTTGTAGGTGTGCGTTATAAGTGAGGTAATCTAAGCCACTGCCGTTTACCGAGCGAATCTCACGGTAATTTTCAGGACCAAAGCTGCTAAAAGCAAGAAAACCTGTTGAAGATAAAGCTTTAGCACATTTTTCGAGAAAGGCATCCAGATTATTGAACCATTGAAATGTGGAGCCAGATAGAATCAAATCCAGATTCTGAGGCAAAGCCTTGGCTTCAATATCACCCCCCATGAATTGAATCTTGGGATTGATCGCTTCCAGGATAGGCGCATATTCCTCCACAATATCATTTGCCAGATAGCTGTTTGCATCGAAGAATTGAAAATACTTCTCTGTCAGAACAGCAGGGCCACAACCAATCTCCAAAACAGAAGCGTGATACACAGGACAACGCCATCTCATCTCAGCAATCAGTCGTGAAGCAATGGCTTCCTGAACAATAGCATGCTTGCGATAAGTGGTGATGCTCTTCACAAACCCCTTCTGAACTTTATCCTTATTTATCTTTTGTTGATTCACAATCTGTTTATCTCTGTGTGTTGCCTTTTCCGACCTTTTGACTTTCAAGACTTTTAGACCTTTAGTATCTCATCCCAAGAGTTCCAGACTGTGAAACAAAAATGAGGCGAATTTAAAACTATCTTATTGGTCTTATTTTCCCAAGCTTGTTCTAAATTATTGAAAGGGAAAATCATATCTCGTGACGAA
>NZ_JBFFKR010000486.1:0-1454 GCF_041555295.1 Ancylomarina sp.
ATAAAAGAGCTTATTCAAAACAGCATTAGTTACTTATCAGAAATCAAAAAAAACTAAAATATAATGTCACATCAATTTTCAGGAACTGGAGTCGCGATTATTACTCCTTTTCACACAGACGGGAGTATCGATTTTAACTCTCTTACTAACTTGGTCGATTTTCAAGTTAACAATGGCATCAACTACCTTGTTGTTATGGGAACAACAGGTGAAGCAGCAACTCTTAATAAAGATGAGAAAAAAGCTGTTATCGATCACATCATCAAAATCAACAATAAAAGAGTTCCTCTTGTAATTGGGATTGGTGGCAATAACACGAAAGAAGTTGTAGATAGCATCAAGAGTTTCCACGCATATAACGAAATTGCGGGGATACTATCTGTTGCCCCATATTATAACAAACCGAGTCAGGAAGGCCTTTACCAGCACTATAAAATGATTGCTGAAGCAAGTCCTGTTCCGGTAATTTTGTATAATGTTCCAGGTAGATCAGCAGTTAATATTTCAGCTGAAACAACAATAAGATTAGCGAACGATTTTGAAAACATTGTTGCTGTAAAGGAAGCTTCTGGAAACATGGAGCAAATTATGGAAATCATTAAGAATAAGCCCAGAGGTTTTGCCGTCATCTCAGGTGACGATGCTCTTACTTTCCCTATGATTTGTTTAGGTGCTGAGGGTGTTATTTCAGTAGTGGCTAACGCTTTCCCAAAGGAGTTCAGCAATATGGTTAATGCTGCACTCGTATCTGAAATTACGGAAGCAAAAGCACTACACTTTAAACTTTTCGAAATCATTCAAAATTTATTTACAGAAGGGAATCCTGCAGGCATAAAGGCAATTCTACATATTAATAAACTGATTGAAAATAACTTTAGACTACCGATGGTTGGAGTTAGTACTAGTCATTACTCAAAACTTAAAAGATTAGTTGATCAGACTAAGTAAGTATGGCACGCAAATTGTGAATCATCATAAAGATTACTTTTAGTAATATATTTAAATACTCATCGAATGTGAGTATATTTAAAATAACAATCTAATCAGAGTAAATTAAAACATACATTATGAATCATTCATTGCGTTTATTAGTTCTTGCCTTGGTATTAGTAGCCAGTGCATCTTGTTCACGTCAAATTACACGAGTATCTCCTGATCAGCAAATCGATTTAAGCGGTCGTTGGAATGACACCGATTCTCAGTTAGCAGCACAAGCTTTAACTCAACAGGTTTTAAGTCAAAATTGGATTGAAGATTTCCAAAAGGAATTCAACAGAAAGCCTGTTATGATTGTAGGCTTAATTTATAACAAAAGTTCTGAACATATCGAAGCTGATACATACATTAAAGATATAGAGAAATCAATTCTTAATGATGGTCGTGTTCGCTTAGTTCAAGCAGGTTCAAAGCGTGAAGATCTTCGTCAGGAAAGAGCAGATCAACAAGATTTCGCA
>NZ_JBFFKR010000487.1:0-1419 GCF_041555295.1 Ancylomarina sp.
GGACAAGTTCCCAATCATGTTAGTTCTGTTGGCGCAATCTTGTTGAAAAAATAGAAAACTCCTCTTTTTTTGTAAATTAGCGACTCCTAAAAATAATCTAAATGAGATACTTCACCTATACAATACTGGCCCTCCTAATTTCAACATTGGGAATGGCTCAAAAAACTTGTTGCAAACAAGCCAATGCACTTAAAACTGTTATCTATTCACCTGAGTTGATCAGTGATCAACTTTCTCCAAAAGTGAATGAACAATCAGGAATGGTGTGGCATAAGGATTTGTTTTGGGTAATTAACGATAGCGATTGTCTGCCCGAATTACTTGCTTACGATATAAATGGTGAACTGAAAAAGAATCTTCATATTAGTAATGCCAGCAATAAGGATTGGGAAGATTTAGCTGAAGATGAGCAATACATTTACATTGGTGATTTTGGAAACAACCGAGGCGCCAGAAAAGACCTGCGCGTGCTTCGTGTTTTAAAATCAGACATGGACAAACAAACAGAATTGGTGGTTGACTCCATCACATTTGTCTGGGCAGATCAACAGAACTTTGAGAAGCGAAATATGAAACACGATTTCGACTGTGAGGCCTTTTTTGCTTATGGGGATTCTCTTTACTTTTTCACAAAAAACTGGGCAAACAAAAAGACACGTTTGTATAGCATGTCGAAATTACCAGGTGATTACAAGCTAAAACCAATAGCAGAGTTCGATGTCGATTTTATGGTGACCGGGGCTGACATTACTGCCGATGGTAAAACAGTAGCTTTAGTGGGTTATAAAAACTACCGCACCTACATGATGCTCTTTACAAACATCGAAGGTGAAAATTTCTTTGCTGGTAATGCTCTACGCTTAGACCTGGAATCTCTTGGCGGTAGCCAAACCGAAGGCCTGGTTTTCACCGATAAAAATGAGCTCTACATCAATACTGAGGAAACCAGACTGCCACAGGCCGTTTATAAAGTGGATTGGAAAAGGCTTATTAGAAACAGATAAATAATACTCAAAAATAGCTGACCACTGATTACACTAACAAGTTAATGAGCTTGCGAATAAATTTCCACAGATTCCTAATGTTAGGATAATTATTAGTGCAAAAGGTTCAGGCTCTATGTCAAATACGTGGGTAACTATTGTATACCACGAAGTGGTTAAATTTGAATAACCGCACTAGAAAAGTGCGGTAGTAATAGTATTACGCATCATCCCTGAAAGGGGTGAACTAATTAAAATTACCCCTTATCGTAAATAATACTACTATATTCTCAATCAATAGCGTCCTAAATAAATTGGTGCTTCGCCCAAACCCGACTTCATTTTTTGGCTTGATCCAAAAAACGAAGCAAAAAAGATCAAGGCTGCTTTTTAAATATCTTTCTTATTTGCCTCATGCTTAAGTGTGGCCGGGTGA
>NZ_JBFFKR010000488.1:0-1411 GCF_041555295.1 Ancylomarina sp.
CAGATCTTCTTTATTCTCACGAAGGGCATTCCCAATTTGTCTAACGACTTCTCCTCGAGCTGGAGCAGGTACTTTGCGCCAAACTTTAAAAGCATCTTGCGCCGTTTCCAATACTTTTTCGTAATCGTTAATATCAGCATTTATAACTTTTGCTATCTCCGAATTATCAATAGGTGAAAAGGAACTTGTTGTATTTCCTTTACAATCGAACCACTGAGTTCCTGTTGTTACACCAGAATTGATTTTTGAGATACCTAATCGCTTTAGACTTTCATTTATTCCAAAATCTGTCATGATATTTTGAGTTTTTTGGTTTCGAAATATTATCCTTATTTAATCTGTTTAAATTAAGAAAGATTTTAAATAAGGAGTATGATATTTGTCATGTGCCTGATTATCTTCGCTGATCTCCACTTCGTTTCGGTAGTATTACGATTTCCAAACCCAATATAACAAGAAACCCAATAGTTAATACTATCGGGTTTCTATTAGTGTGCCGGGTGCATGCAAATTTTATCTCATGCCTTTTGGCGGGCTGAAAGCCCATATTAATTCAGCCCGAAGGCAAAGCCTCGGGATGTGATGTCGATTAGGTCATACGCCCTGAAAGGGCAGCTTAGGATTAATCTTGCCACAAATATTCCTCCTTATAGTCAATGCCATATTGTTTTAGAAACATGAGATATTCCTCCTCGAAGCTCATCTTTTTATGATGTTCTTCTTGATTTGCAATATAGCGTTTTGTTATATCGTGCAATGAAGAACTTACAGAAAAACCGCCATAACCAGCTTGCCAAGCAAAGTTACTATAGTAAGAACCTTTTGTTTTTATCCATCGGCTGCTGTGGCGTTTTATTTCTTCAACTAATTTTGAAAGGGCTATATTTTTTGACATCACGCATAAAATATGGATATGATCTTCTACTCCGTTTATTAGAATAGGAATTGAATCCTTATCTCGAATAATTGCACCCATGTAGGCGTACAATTCCTCTTGGTCTTCCTTACGAATTTTTGTTCGTGATTTTTTGATATGGAAGATAATATGAATAAAAAGTTTCGACAGTGATTGTGACATCATTAAGGTTTTTAAGCTGCCCTTTCAGGGCGCAAATTGTATTCTGTGTTTTCATTACCCAAGGCGTTGCCATTGGGCTGAAGTAAGTTGCCACTGCGTGGCGAAACATTCTCCTCTAGGCTACTGGACTAGCGGATGCATACTCAACTAACTAGGCTTTTTTTTGCATTTATAGGTCTGCTTTTTTCTAAACTTCTGTATACAAAAGAAGAACTGAAAGCGGCTAAAAGAATTATTGGGATGCTGCCTACCGAACAAGCACAAGAGTTCATCGCGATTTGGGAGGAATTTGAAGAAGGTAGAACTAATGAATCCAAATTTGCCAGAGCAATG
>NZ_JBFFKR010000489.1:0-1401 GCF_041555295.1 Ancylomarina sp.
AAAATTTGGTTGCCAATCTATTTTATCGGATAATTTATCAAAATCATAGTCATCAGAGTCAACGCATGATTTAAATGGCATAGTCAAGAAACAAAACAGGACTAGCAAAATGGGGATTGGGAGTTTCTTTTTCATATAGATGATGGTTTGTGTCGTTTTAGATTATGATACTATTAGCAATTGTCCGCAAAAGTAGATATCCTTTTCCAAACATAATCGCATATTTTGTATTTTTTTCACATCAAAATATACGCTTTTTAGCCCTTATAATTACAATTTCACGGAATAATTCAGCAGGAAGTTACGATCATCACATGCAAATAAATAGAAGCCTTTTTGTGTTCCTTTTGAAAAGGCAATTGAAAATGCAGTGTTTCCCTTTAAAGGAAAGCCTTTGTGATTAACACCATTGGTATTGATGAGATGTAACTCATTGTCATGTTTTAAACAAATTCCAATCTCGCACTTATTTCTAGAAAATCGATAAACTGCTGGAGCTTGAGAAATAGTCGATGAGAATTCTTTTTCTAAAATCAGACTCCCATTCGTTTCGTATACATGCAACATATTCTGGTCGCTGATGATATATTCAGATGAACCATCAGCATCAATATCTCTGGCTACAAAATGATGATCACTATCTAAACTAGTTATATTTTTAGTCTCAACATTTCCATTCATATAGAAATATTGGATATTTCCTTCTCTATCGGTAGTAACCAATCTATCTAGATTCTTAGAATTAGCACTCTCAAAGTAGAAAATATTGTTCTTCGATTTAGCAATCTGCTTCTTTGGTTTTAAACGAATTTGCCCTTTTCTATTAAGGATATAAACGCGATACTCATCAGCAAAAACGATATAGTCCTTCCCCTTAATCCTAAAGTGCTGCACTTCGCTTATGATAGGGTTTTCAGCCTTTTTAAACTTCCACCCATCGAGTATTTCACCATCTTTAGAATAGGCATATACTTTTTTATTTTTACCTGGGACAAAGAATCTATAATTTCTATTATTGCTGTAATCAAAAACAGAGAGCCCTCTAGCAGCCTTTGAACGCAATAGAATAGGATATTTACCTACATCTTTCCCATTTCGATCGATTAGATATAATTTGTCTTGGGTAACAAACACATATTGTAACTTGTTATTTCTTAACCAGTCGACCTGACTAACCTCACCTACTATTGAAGAAGACAACGGCCTTTTCCATAATATTCGACCTGAAGCTGGATTGATAAGATAAAGCTGGTTGTTTAGATCCTGAACCAAAATTTCCTTCTCCTTAGTGTAATGGTTTTCAACTAAGAATGGCTTGTGGACAAAGGCTGTATCAAGACGTGATTCCCAAACTGTTTGTGGTGCCAATTCCAAAACAGGGTTGTATTTTACAAAGATATT
>NZ_JBFFKR010000490.1:0-1392 GCF_041555295.1 Ancylomarina sp.
ATACACAATCGTAGCCTATATGGATGAGAGCAAGGTTGAGAATGTGGTGCTGCAAATTGAAAAGATTATTGGCGTTTTTAAAGCACATTATTTCGAAGCAGAAGAAATCGTTCATCAGGAAGTGGCACTGTTTAAGATTGCAAATTCAACCAGATTAAATGGAAATTTAGAAGCCTTGGTGAGAAATCAGAACGCTAAGATTCTAACAGTAAGCCCCGACTTTTTGGTCATTGAGCGAGTAGGGTATAAAGCCGACAATCAAGCTTTGTTTCATGAATTGGAACAGTATGGTGTTTTGCAGTTTGCACGATCAGGCCGGGTTGCTGTCTCAATCCTGCAGAAAGATTTCACCTCGTATCTGAAGGGATTGGAAGAAGCAAGCTAACTGATGATTTAATAATTATGAGTTACGAATTATGAATTACAAATGAAATAAATGAAAGTCAATATTTTGTTTTGAGTGTGCATTGACAGTCTGCCATGAGGCGTGACTCATATGTGACAAGAGAGTAAAAACAAGGATCAGACTGTTTTGATTTTTGATTAGCAATTAATAATATCCTGAAGGGATAAAATATAAATAACCCCGAGTGAAACTCTGGGTGGAAAATAGATGCTTAGGTAAGCCTGAAGGGCTTGAACAAGCTTATATGGAGATTATCGAAAAACTAAAAATAACCGTGGTACTAGTGATTAGTATCTAAAATTAAAAAAAGATGGCAACAATAAATTTTGGAGGATCAGAAGAACAAGTAGTAACACGTGAAGAGTTTTCATTGGAAAAAGCACGTGAGGTAATGAAAGACGAAACCATTGCTGTAATTGGTTATGGTGTTCAAGGCCCGGGTCAGTCTTTAAATCTAAAAGACAATGGCTTCAACGTAATCGTTGGTCAACGTAAAAGTTCTAAAACCTGGGACAAAGCAGTCGCTGATGGATGGGTTCCTGGTAAAGATCTTTTCGAGATCGAAGAAGCTTTAGACAGAGCTACTGTAATTCAATACTTACTGTCAGATGCTGGTCAGATTGCTGTTTGGCCAACTGTTCAGAAATATTTAAAGCCCGGTAAGGCTCTTTATTTCTCTCACGGATTCGGTATCACTTATAAAGAGCGTACAGGTATTGTACCTCCAGCCGATGTTGATGTTATCCTTGTCGCACCTAAAGGTTCAGGAACCAGTCTACGTCGTATGTTTCTTGAGGGACGTGGTTTGAATTCATCTTATGCCATCTTCCAGGATGCAACAGGTAGAGCTTTCGATCGTGTTGTTGCTTTGGGTATTGGTGTTGGCTCAGGTTACCTTTTCGAAACCACTTTCAAACGTGAGGTTTATTCTGACTTGACAGGTGAGCGTGGAACATTGATGGGATGTATTCAGGGGATTTTTGCTG
>NZ_JBFFKR010000491.1:0-1351 GCF_041555295.1 Ancylomarina sp.
CTCTCAATCTGGTTGATTGGTTAATTTACTGGTTTTCGAGGTTTGTTATAGGAAGAGTATACTTTTGCGACTATTGATTGGCACACAAGCTGAGCCTTATAAAGTTACTACTATTCCTTTTTAGATTCTGACTTTGATTGCTTTGTTTTTAATATGCGTATTCTTATGTAGAGCTTTTCTATTTTGTCTGTCTCTAGGGTTTAGGTTATGTTCTGCTTAATTTTGATGCTCTTAAAATACGGGTGTATTTATCTTGCCATATTGGTGAGCAATAAGTCTAAAAAAAACTTCCGTTAACAATTAAGCAGTTGATTCTGTAATTTGATAATAATTTTGATTTTTTACTGTATCTTCCATCAGTATTGGAAATGAAAATAGATCGAGAATGAATAAGCGAAAATTTAAAACGACTAAGTTAATATCCCTCAATCGGTATTTTTTCATACCAATTGCATTAATTCTGTTCTTTTTATCCTTCTATATGATTTATGAAGATATTAAAAGCAATACAATTAATGAATTCAATAATGAACAATTAATATTAGCCGAAACTGCATCTCAGGGTATTACTTCTTTCTTCGATTATTACGAATCCGAACTTGTTTTTTTTGCGCAGTTGAAGGAAATCATAGATTTTTCGGATGAGACTAAAGCATTAATGGCAAACTATTATGAGACTAATAAAAATATTTTTACAGCTGTTACAAGAATAGATGCAACAGGTGTCATTTTGTACACTTATCCTTATAATCAATCAGTAATAGGGCATAATATCTATTACCAGGATCATATTCAACAAGTTATTGTTAATCACAAGCCTGTTGTAAGTGATGTGTTTATGTCGGCACAAGGATTTTTAGCAATAGCCTTGCATGTTCCTGTGTTTAAAAATAAAAACTATGTAGGTAGCCTTTCCGTTTTAATCCCAATTGATAGATTGGGAAAGCTACATCTTGAAAAAATAAAGAACAGAAAAAACGGGCATGCATGGCTACTTAGCGAAAGTGGTATCGAAATATATTGTCCTATAAACGGGCACACAGGCGAATCGATTCTTGAAACTACGGAACACCATGGTTCATCCATTGAGATGCTCGAGAAAATAAAAAATGATAATACGGGGACAGGAAAAAGTACCCATCAGGAGGTATATGATAAAGATAAAACTAAGGTTTTAGATTTGTATTACGCTTTTTATCGCATTCCACTTGGCAATACGTATTGGACTATTCTTATTTCCTATCAGGAAAAAGATATTTATATCGCACTATCCAGGCTTCGTAATCGTTTAATATTCGTTTTTTCTTTGCTATTTATAGCTCTTTCATATTATTTTTATTCACTGACCAAA
>NZ_JBFFKR010000492.1:0-1341 GCF_041555295.1 Ancylomarina sp.
CCCAGATATTGCGTAAATACCCACTCCGAAAATCCACTTCCGCCAGGCGTTGGGCTTATTAGCATCATGATCCACATAAGCAGTTGGCGTGCAAAAATCATGATATGATCCAGGGTGGAATAGTCACAACACCAAAAGGCTAACAATATTGAATTAACAACCCAATAACGCGCTGTCCATGAACAGAAGCTTGCCAAAAAAGCTTTCATCCAGAATTTGCAACTTTTATTTTTTAGATCTTTTGAACTCTCAATAAGATCTGTTCCTGTTTGATTTGCTCCTTGTTTCCATTTTCGGAGGATGGGTAGTTTAAATATCCATAGTAATAACCACTTCAGTCCACGAGGATTTTTGAAAAGTCCATAACTCAATACAATTAGGTAGGCTAGTTTTAGTAAGTAAGCCCCTAGAACTAGAAGTATAAGAGAAGATGTTAGAGAAGACGTATTTTCTGTATCGAGTAAAAAGAGCTGTTGCCAATCCAATACAAGAATAATTAAGGGCAGCATGATGATGAAATAAAGCTCGTCGAGGAAAGATGTCGCCATAACTACAGCTGAGCTCTTTCCTAGGCTTAAACCTTCTTTATTTAGATATAGAATAGCAAATGAAGTTCCTCCAATTGCTGAAGGTGTAATAGCCGATGTAAATTCCCAAAGCATTATGATTCGGAAGGTCTTTCGCCATGAGAATTCGTTCTCTGTTAGTATTCTTAATCTGGCCATATAGCCAAAATCACGAAGTGCCATCATCAGGAGAGCAACGACTATTCCAGCAAGGGTAAACCATGAAAATTCGATTAAATCAAATGTTCCGGGTTTAAAATCTTTAACGAGTAAATAGGCAATCACAACAAAACCAATTAAAATAGGCCAAATCACACGTTGAGGACGTATGGCTTTGAGTAATTTCTTTTGGTTTGAGATATTATTCTGCTCCATTAGATTAATTCTATGCAAATTTCTGATTAAATCCAGATCTGACTCTCAAACTTAATCAATTATAATATAAAGTCTAGGAGACTATGACTTAATTATTATGATTTTCTGAATAAGATTTTTCACAAATTAAATTTTTCAATTTTAATAAAATGAAGACAAAGAAAAATCCGCTACAACTTCATTTAAAAGTCGTAGCGGATTTAATATTGTTTGTCACAAGCTAAGTGTAAGATTCTAATTTGAATCAGAGGACTTAACTGTTATTATTTTCTTTCGATAGTTTGTGATCGGTTAGGACCTACAGAAACTACAGTAATAGCTATACCAGTTGCTTTTTCAATGAAATCAACATAGGCTTTAAATGCCTCAGGGAATTCATTTTCGTTTGACATAGAAGTCA
>NZ_JBFFKR010000493.1:0-1313 GCF_041555295.1 Ancylomarina sp.
GAAGGCTTGTCAACCTATGGGAAATGTAACTTGTTGTGGTAATATTGGTTCTGGCGACTTGGCTGGTACGGTCTATCCATTTATCCTGAAGGGTATTAGCTTGATTGGTGTTGATTCTCAAAATTGCCCAATGGCATTGCGCCAAAAGGTTTGGGAGAAATTAGCTGTAGAATGGCAGTGCGAAGCACTTGATGAAGTTGTTATTGAATCTAATTTGGAAGAGTTGGACACCTATATCGATAAAATGGTGGACAAGAAAAGTAGAGGTCGTGTAATCGTCAAATTGTAAGTGAACTCATAATCTGTTAGTTTATTCCGTATTTATAATGATGTCTTCTTATTTATTCATTCTGAAAATTTTGTCATTCGGTGAATTTATGAGACGTTTAAATAAATAGGGGAGGGTTTTTTCAATAGCAGTTTAAAAGAATAATGCTTGCCATATTATATGGCAGGCATTATTTTTTTTGCGTGATTAACTAATCCTCTGAAATTGCTTTATCTTTGCGCCATGCGTAAAATCATCAGTTTTCAGATATCGGACACCGCCAGGTTTAAGCAGCAGTTGCTGCTTTGGAGCAAACAATTTAAAAAGCTTGCTGTTCTCGATAGTCATGACGTGAATCAGAAAAATAATTCGAAAAAGGAATACAATTCATATGAATTGCTTGCTGGGATTGATGTGTTGCAAGAGATACAAGTTGATGAGAATTGTTTTGAGACGCTGAGGCAAACTTTCGATGCCAATCAGGATTGGTGGTTTGGATTTATGACTTACGATCTGAAAAATGAGTTGGAAGATCTTTCATCAGAAAATTTTGATGGTGTTCAGATGCCAGCTCTTCATTTTTTTCAGCCACGATGGGTTTTCGCTATGAAGGAAGATCAATTAGAAATACATTATTTCGAAGAAGAGAATTGCATAGAAGAGATATATGAACTTGTTGATCGGATCTTATCTACCAAAGTAGATCAAGTTAAGGCTTCATTTGTTCCCAATATTCAACACCGCATTAGTAAAGAAGAATATATTGAGGCTGTAAATGCTTTGAAAAATCATATTCGTTTAGGAGATATTTATGAGGTGAATTTTTGCCAGGAATTCTATGCTGAGCAAACCAAGATAGATCCCCTTGAAACCTATCGAAGCTTAAGTCAGGTTTCCCCTACACCTTATTCTTGTTATTATGCCTTGGGAGATAAGTTTCTATTATCTGCATCGCCAGAGAGATATATCAAGAAACAAGGTTCAAAAATTATATCTCAACCCATAAAAGGGACTGCTAAAAGAGGAAAAACACCTGAAGAGGATA
>NZ_JBFFKR010000494.1:0-1311 GCF_041555295.1 Ancylomarina sp.
AGATGGCTATCGTCGTGTTGGAAAAGATCCCAATAGATATCGCCTTTCGGCTGAATCCTTATTAAGAAGAATTGTTAATGGTAAGGGGCTTTATAAAATAAATAATGTGGTTGATTTACTGAATTTAGCTTCAATTAAATCGGGCTTCTCAATTGGGGGATATAATGCAGACAAAATAGAGGGTGCGATTAAGATGGGACTCGGGCAAGCTGATGAAGCGTACGAAGGAATTGGAAGAGGTGATCTCAATATCGAGAATCTCCCCATTTTCCGTGACGAACTTGGCGCTTTTGGTAGTGCAACCTCTGATTCACTTCGCACTCAAATCGATTTAAATTGTCAGAATTTCCTAATGGTATTCTTTTCTTATCAGGGAGAAAAAGAATTGCTTGAAAGTCTGGATTTTGCCACGAGTTTATTGACTGAGTTTGCAGATGCTACGGATATTAAAACATCTATCGTGTAAAACTTTGTTAAAATACTGAAGCTATGTTGTCTTAGATGAGTAATTCGTTTTTTTAACCTTTCAGTACTTGTTCTTTTGTCTTGAAACAAAAGAACCAAAAGTTCAAGAACCACGATTTTCTCAACCTTAAAACTGCCTGAATGATAAGTGCAGCCGGGTGATTTCCTCGGCAAGCTCGGAACTTCCCGGTTTTACTAATCACCCATTTGGTTTTTAAGATCTCTTAAATCGATGCTCAATAATTACGGCTATAGAAACTTGTATTATATAAAAAACAAAATCCTGAAATTCAACTTACAATCTTAGAATCATTAGCGTTTAAAATATTTTGATCGTCTAATGAGATGGCATTTTTTAAAATATCTTTCGTTTAACGAAAGCTTTAGAAAGACCAGGAAGTTGTCCCGAACGATCCCTTAGGTTTACATAGCCAAGGTAACTGTTACTGATTTTTAAAAAGAAGCCTTGATTTTTTTTATTCGTAAATATAATCTCGGGCTCTCATGATCTCACTCTGTTCGGTAGCTTTGTTTTTTGGATCAAGCCAACCATTGGAGCAAAGCGGAAATCATGAATACAAATAAAAGTAGACTCTAATGAATAAATGAAATCGGGCTTGGGCGAAGTGCCAATTTATTTAGTGCAGTATTGTCACAAGGTATGACTTTCTTCTATTCATCGACTACAACTTAATTTCAAAATCATCAGCATCAAGATAAACAGGAAATTTTGCTCTAAAACGAACTAATTCACCCAGTGAAATATGTGTCGTTTGAATATCATTTTTATACTCTTCACATTTCGCAACATCTCTTCCTCGAGCATCAAATAAGGAAGAATCTCCC
>NZ_JBFFKR010000495.1:0-1285 GCF_041555295.1 Ancylomarina sp.
AAAAACTTTTCCTTACCATATAGTACACCTACTCCTGTAGGACCATATAATTTATGACCAGAAAAGGCTAAGAAATCCGCATCTAAAGCTTGAACATCGATTTTCTTGTGCTGTATCGATTGTGCTGCATCGATAAGAACCGGCACATTTTTCGAGTGAGCAAAATCAATAATTTCCTTGATTGGATTGATTGTACCAAGTGAGTTTGAGATATGATTGACAGCTAGAATTTTTGTGCGATCTGTAATTAGTTCGTCCAATTTCTCAATCATTAGTTCGCCATTATCGTTGAAAGGCAAAACTTTTAGACTTGCTTTCTTTCGCTGACAAAGCATTTGCCAAGGTACGATATTAGAATGATGCTCCATTTCAGAAACAATTACCTCATCGCCCTCAGAAATATAACATTCCCCAAATGAGTTAGCAACCAAGTTAACACTCTCGGTAGTACCCGAAGTGAAAATCACTTCGTGAGAATGTGCTGCATTAATAAATTTCTGAACCTTAATACGAGCATTTTCTGCTCCTTCAGTCGATTTATTACTTAAATAATGAATTCCACGATGAATATTAGAATTGTATTTATTGTAATATTCCACCATCACATCAGTTACCTGAGTAGGTGTTTGGGTCGTTGCTGCGTTATCGAAATACACCAATGGTTTTCCATATATTTTTTCAGATAAAATAGGAAAATCCTGACGTAGTTTATTTAAATCTAAACTCATTCTTTTCAATTAATGATTAGTGATTAGTAATTGAAATTATTAATTACCAATTGATAATCAATTTATTGGTTACAAGCTATCGCGCAAGTATTACATTTAGAAATCTCGCCTCTCAATCGCTTCTCAACTAATTCGTCAATACGATCTTTAAGAGCATCAATTCTAATTTTTTCAATAATCTCGTGAGCAAAAGCAAACATCAACATCATGCGCGCCTCCTTTTCATTAATTCCACGAGCACGTAAGTAAAATAAAGCGTCATCGTCCATCTGACCAACAGTGGCACCATGACTACATTTCACATCATCGGCATCGATAATCAACTGAGGCTTGGTATTGATAACAGCGGTATCAGATAATAACAAGTTGTTGTTTTTCTGATAAGCTTCTGTTTTTTGTGCATCGCGACGAACATGAATCTTTCCAGTAAATGCAGCCGTAGCTTCATCGTCCATTACGCCTTTAAAGTGTTCGTTACTCACACAATTAGGTTTAGCATGGTCTGCGAAAGTGAAATTATCAACATGCTGATTACGATCCATCAAATACATACCATA
>NZ_JBFFKR010000496.1:0-1274 GCF_041555295.1 Ancylomarina sp.
AGTAATATTAACCGCGTCCTCAATTAACACAATCTCTTCCTGGCTCTTATAATTTCTTTGATTCACCACAGCTTTTACAAAAGCTATAGATTGCCCTGCATTAGCTTGTGATGGGATCACATTTAAAAGATCAAATAATTTAATTTGATGTTCTGGACGATATGGTGGTAGATAATGGATTTGTCTTCCTTTAGCCATTGCAGATTGAAGGTAATCCTTGAGTTGAGAGGCAGGTGCTGTTTCATGAATGCCTACGTACTCGGATTTTTCCTTAATAGTAGGTTGGCTTCCCATCCAGACAATATGGTCTATAGTAAGTTCGTCACCAAAAATAATCTCACGATTTTCATCGATATCTATTATGGCATTTAAACCTGCATAGTCAGAGCCAAAGAAATATAGAAAGGTGCTATCCTGACGGAAATGGTAGGTGTTATCGGCATAATTCATACCTGATTCATCATTCCCCAGAAATAGAAGAATACCAGATTTAACATCAGATTTAAGTTTGTTGCGTCTGTTGATATAAGTTTCTTTTGAAAACATATGATTGGATTTTGGGTTTGTCTAGTTTTATAGCTTCTTAAGGTAAGAACGATCGAGCTTATTGTTATACTTTTTGTTCAATTAAAAGAATATAATAATCCCATGTAAAGAGTATAATCTATTAAATTGGATGAACGAAATAAGTTAAGGGGTGAGGGGAGGTGCTAACAAATCCAGCATTCGTACAAACCTTTGTACGAACAATTGTAGAGAAGTATGAATTCGTTAAAGCAAATCATTCAATTGGCTATTAATTGAGAAGTAAATTTAGAAAAAATAAATTGCTTTTAGCTTTTATCTCCTTTAAAATGAGTTTAAACTGTTTGTTGTTTACAGCTGTTCTTATTGAGTTAAGTATAGAAATGTTTTTATAAGAATTGGAGAATTAGAGGAACAATAACCGGAACTAAAATCGTTAATACGATACCACTAAATACGGCAATGATTGCATATTCTTTACCTGAGTACTGTACAATGATTGGCATAGTGGTATCCATAGCTGTTGCACCACCCGAAGCGATACCAGCTAGTTTACCAAAATATTTTACAAATAGTGGTGTTGCCAAAAGGGTAAGTACCTCTCTAATAATATTTGATAGGAGAGCGATGACTCCTAAGGTCTCAGAGTGAAACTCTGTAATAATAACAGAGGAAAGACTATAATAACCAAAACCAGCGCCTACGGCCATAGCTTCCCCGAAATTAATATTTGATAATAAAACCGATAC
>NZ_JBFFKR010000497.1:0-1206 GCF_041555295.1 Ancylomarina sp.
GAATCAAATTTATGAAAAACAAAGAGCAAACAATAAAATAGGGCAAAGTAAAATATGAAGCATACATAAAATAGAATAGATCTACATAATTATGAACAGCTCGACAGGCTCGGTGACCAGGTTCAATGTAGCGACTTGTTTTTATAATGTAGATTCAAACCTCTGTATCTTCGACTCTCCGATAGTTTTCGGGACAATAAGCTAAGGGAAGTGTGCTATGCCTTACACAAGTAACATTATTTTAAATTAGTGGTAATAAGTGTTGATTAGTGGTTAAAAGATTCAGTAAACTTATTTGGCTTGTTTCATACCAATTATATATTCTGTAAATTATATTTCTAAATTTATACTTTTTGGTCACACATGAAAGAAAATGATGATAGAATTGAATCCAAATTTAAATAAGCGTGTTTTACTGGCTGTTACCATGGCATCCAATTTCCTGAATCCCTTAATGGGTGCTGCCGTAAATGTAGCTTTACCCAGAATTGGGGCAGAATTTTCGATGTCGGCTGTGGGTTTAAGTTGGGTGAGTATGTCCTTTTTATTAGCTTCATCTGTCTTTTTAGTTCCTTTTGGTAAAATAAGCGACAATTGGGGGCGTGTGAAAATGTTCTTGTACAGCAATATATTATTTGCTTTGTCCACTTTATTTTGCGCCTTTTCTTTTTCTTCCGAAACATTACTAATGGGTCGTTTATTGCAGGGAATTGGTGCTGCAGGCATATTTGCCACAAACATGGCTATTGTTATATCGGCTTTCGAACCGCACGAAAGAGGTAAAATGATTGGATTAAATGTGATGGCCGTTTACGTTGGCTTATCTATAGCTCCGGTTTTGGGTGGCATATTAACAGAATCGCTGGGCTGGCGTTCCTTGTTCTTCATTAATGCAGGAGCAGTCTTGGTAATAATACTCGCAATACTTACAAAAATTAAAGCCGAATGGGCCGTTCCAGTCAATGCGAAATTCGACTTTAAGGGGACTTTGCTCTATATGGTTTCCGTTTCGGGATTGATGTATGGTTTTTCGCATTTACCAAAAACGGAAGCTCTCGTATTCACTTTATTGGGTATTGTAGGGCTAATTGCTTTTGTCAGATACGAGTTAAAGCACCCCAATCCGGTTTTTGAAATGCAGTTGTTCTTCAAAAACAAGTTGTTCGCATTCTCAAATCTATCCGCTTTTATAAACTATGCCGCTAC
>NZ_JBFFKR010000498.1:0-1150 GCF_041555295.1 Ancylomarina sp.
CAACTTATCCTTAAAATCACCATCCCAAGCAAACTTGGCTGCTTGCAATAAAGAAAGTGTTCCCATCACATTGGTCTGTGCAAAAGAAAAAGGATCTTTAATGGAACGATCAACATGCGACTCTGCAGCCAAATGAATCACGCCTTCAATCTGATAATCAAGAAAGATTTTCTGAACCTTCTCAAAATCGCAGATATCACACTTCACAAATTCATAGTTCTCTTTGTCTTCTATATCCTTAAGGTTAGCCAAATTCCCAGCATAGGTTAGCACATCCATATTGATGATACGGTAGTTTGGGTATTTATTCACCAATAAACGAATAAGGTGAGAACCAATAAATCCTGCACCTCCAGTAACTAATATATTCTTCATAAACCACAGATTAAACTGATACAAAATAGATTATACACTGATGAAAATTTTACTAATAAGTATTAATTACTCTTTTTATTTGCACCTTAGATGCTCCAAAATTTATTAATAAGCCTAATTGAGATTTTGTTGCTTGAAGATAATTCAGCACTTGAGCTAAATGATCATCAGTTAAAACCTCACAAGCTTTCAGTTCAACTACAATTTTTCCAAAACAATAAAAATCTGCTTTATAATATTTGTTAAGCTGAATATCTTTATAAAAAATATTCAACCTTTTCTCTTCTTCAAATTCAATATTAAGTTGGGAAAACTCATGCACTAAAGCTTCTTGATAAACAGCCTCAAGAAAACCATGACCTAGATTATTTTGCACTTCGTAACAAGCTCCAATAATAGCTCGACATTCGTCCTCATACAAATACTCCTTTTTCATAATTATCTGTTTTTTATCTGCTCTAATTATCAGTGAGCATCTGCGGTTTAAAAAGGGTTTACAATTTCTGATAGTGGTTTCAAACATTTATCCTTCTCTGACAGTTGAATATCTTCAGCACAAACGCCCCAATCGACATTAATTTCTTCATCATTCCAGGCAATGCCTGAGTCATGATCGGGCGCATAGTATTGATCCACTTTATAAGCAATGGTTGCAGTTTCGCTCAAAACCAGAAAACCATGAGCAAATCCCTTGGGAACAAAAATTTGTTTCTTATTCTCACCACTTAAGACAATTGAAAGTGACTGTTTATAGGTCGGTGAATCCTGACGAAGA
>NZ_JBFFKR010000499.1:0-1140 GCF_041555295.1 Ancylomarina sp.
AAACTTATTGCAATACATAGCTCCACAGGATTTAAAATCATTTGGTTTGATTCCTGAAATTATTGGTCGTCTACCTGTTCTAACTTATTTAGAGCCCTTAGATCGTGAGGCACTTCGAGATATTCTAACTGAGCCTAAAAATTCAATCATTAAGCAATACAACAAGCTGTTTAAAATTGATGATATTGAATTAACTTTCGATGAGAATGCTTTGGAATATATCGTTGATAAGGCTTTGGAATACAAATTGGGGGCACGTGGTTTACGTTCAATTTGCGAAGCAATCATGATGGATGCGATGTTCGAATTACCAACTTCTGGTGAAAAATCTGTGAGGATTGATGCTGAATATGCTGCTGGTAAATTGGAAAAAACCAACATGAAACATTTGAGAATAGCTTAAGTTTGCATTCTATATAAAAACAAAAGTCTGGTGATTTACCAGACTTTTTTTTGTTTTATGCTTTGATCGCTTTGAGATATTCATCTTTTAAAATTGACATGATAAGTTTGTCATGGAATTTTCCATCCCTAAAACACGCTTGTCTGCATTTCCCTTCTGCAATAAATCCAGCCTTCTGATAGGCTTTAACGCCTCCGATATTAGGTTTTGAAACGGTTAGCATCAGACGATTTAATCCTTTTTCAAGGAACGCAATCTTAAGAATTTGCTTCGTTACTTCAGAGCCAATTCCTTTACCCCACATCGATTTATCGCCGATAAAAATAAAGTATTCTCCAGATCTATTTAGGCTTGAAATTTTGCAAATACCTGTAAAACCAATTAACTGTTTACTGCTTTTCAAGAAAATGCCAAGGTTTAGATTCTTTTTGTCTTCAAGAACAGATCTGAACCAAACATCAACTTCTCCCGAGTGATTTATTTTCTGAAATGCTGAGAGCGAATATCTGATACTATCAACATCATTAAGCCATTTATAAAATGGAGAAACATGATTTTCATTTAAAGCTTTTAGCTCAATCATATTCTATTTTCTCTCGTAATCGATGAAAGAATATGCGTGCTCATTTTTAGCATCAGGCATATGATCTTCACGTTTCAAACTAGTCCATATTTTTGAGTCAACTTTAGGGAAGTATGTGTCGCCTTCAAATTTGCCATGAACCAATGTTAGATAC
>NZ_JBFFKR010000500.1:0-1024 GCF_041555295.1 Ancylomarina sp.
ATACATAATGATTTGAAGCACGTTCCCACAAATGGGAGTGTACTTGAGATTGTTTAAACTGTGTTCCGCTGATTTTGCCTACTCGTTCGGCAAAGTTTTGTGAAATTCTAATAATAAATTTGCTTTAATTTCGCATTGTTTCATTCAACATCGTGATTAAGAGTAGTTTGTAATTTAGTTTCAGGTCTTAAATCTCAAAGATCTAATTGTTTTACTTAGGGATTGTAGTGGAAATCTAGCAGTCAAATTGGCTTTGTGCAATGGGACGAGTAAGGCCGACAGACAGTATGTAGGATAACCCTATTTTGAACTTGATCTAGAAAAAACGCTCAAGCTTGACTTCTTCGTCGATTTCAGCTTGCGGGTTTTCCAATAATTCAAGCATTTGTTCAGAGAAATAAGGGGCTAGCATAACTCCCTTGGTTCCAAGTCCATTGAATATAGCTAAACAATCGTTATGCGGATGAATGCCAAGAATAGGTCGTCTATCTTTCACAGTCGGTCTTACACCAGCCCAATGATTCAGAATGGTATAATCTGTATCAATCAGTTTATCCAGTTTGGTGAGAAGTTCTGATTTGCCTTCTTCACTGGTATCTTCATCAATAGTATCCCATTCGTAAGTTGCTCCAACTTTAAAGTGATGATTTCCGGTAGGAAGAATGAATAAGTTTTTATTCAGGATGTAATCTTCACACAAAGATTTAGCTTCAATTTCTATCAATTCTCCTTTGGTGAGATAAAAACTATCAGCAGGAAAAAGAGCATTTTTAGCATCCATATATCCTCTACAGAAAATAATTTTCTCAGCTGTAAGATCTTTCCAATAAACAGACTTATCATCAAATATGATATCTTCAATATTTAGGTGATCTTCGATGAGATAACTGTGCTGTTTAAAGAAGGTACGCATGGCTCGAATCAATAGGCTCAAATTGCAAGAGCCTGTTTGCATGAGTGCGCCGTAATGCTCAATCGCTTTAAAACCTTCCAGTTTCAGATCCTTATCGATTCGATCAATATA